>JAWCLH010000004.1 GCA_038851035.1 Thermoplasmata archaeon | reverse complement strand
GTTCCTCCCGACCGCCTACGCGGGCATCTGGGAGATGTAAAAGTCCTCGGCGTCAGCACGATGGATCCGTTCGGCTGGGGTCCATCCACGTTCACGTGGAGAAGCATTCTTGATGGGGAGCCGTTTGTCGTGAGGTACTTCAGAAAACTGATGACGAGTTCCGCCATTTCAGAAGCGAGAAAGAGGGGTTGCAAAGTCATCGTTGGGGGGCAGGGAGCCTGGCAGCTCCAGAGGGAGCCCGGGGCACTTGAGGAGCTGAATATTGATTGCGTGGTTATTGGGGAGGGAGAGAGGGCAGCCCCCAGGCTGATTCAAAAGGCCCTCAGGGGCGAGCAGCTACCACGGTTCTACGAGGTCTCGCGGGACGAGATTCCGCCGCTCGATGAGATTCCTGAGATTCGAGGGGGGACAATTTGCGGAATCACCGAAATCGGCCGGGGTTGCCCACGGGGTTGCCGATTCTGCACGGTGACCCTCCAACAACTGAGGTGGTTCCCGCTGGATAGAATAGAGAGGGAGATAGAGGTCAATAAGAGGGCGGGTGTCAAGGACGGAACCTTCCATGCGGAGGATGTATTACTCTATGGTTCCAAAGGCGTCCTCCCCAACAGGGAGAAGTTGCTCAGGCTGACCGAACTAGGTCTCAAGCATTACAGGCATCTCGGGTGGAGCCATCTCTCCCTTGCGGCCGTCTCCGCGGACCCGGAGCTTGTAAGGATGGTTATGGAGATGGTTCGTGAGAAGCAACCCTGGTTGGGAATGGAGGTCGGAATCGAAACCGGCTCGCCGAGGCTTGTCGAGATGCACATGCCCGGGAAGGTAAAGCCTTTCAAGATTGAGGAGTGGCCGGAAGTCGTTCATAGGAGCATGGGAATCATGCACGACAACCATATGGTCCCCTACTGCACATTCATCATCGGTCTTCCGGGAGAAACCGATGACGACGTCATCAAAACCATCGAGCTCTTGGACGAGCTCAGGGAGTTCAAGAGCATCTTTATCCCACTCTTTTTTGTCCCGTGGGGGAGGATGAGCAAAGAGAAAAGGTTCAGGATGGAGTTCCTGAGCGATGCCCAGAAAGAGATGATGAAGTGCTGCCTGAACCATTCCCTCCACTGGATAAATGAGTTTGCTAAAGAATTCTTTGCGGAGAGCTGGTACAGGCAGATTCTCTACCCCGGATACCAGTTCCTCTACAACAGAATAAGGGAGATGGCGCGAAGGGAGGGTCTTCTGGAAGAGGAGTATATGAAGGTGAGGCACGGTCTGAGACTAAAGAGGTTGAAGGGAGGTGTGGCGGGTGGGGTCGCATCGTAACCCCAACGGCCCCCATTCCACGGCCCCTTCACTCGAGCTGCAAGCCCGCTGACGCCTTAGGTAGCGAAGATACCAATGCGCTCCCCTTACGCTGAACTACTCGCCGGGCAGTAAACAATATTATCGCATACTCCCATTTCCGTTCTGGTGTGGTACGATGATTCGCTGTGCTGCGTGCGGAACGATGAACATGGACGCCTCGACAATATGCAAGAAGTGCCGGAGGGCCCTACCGCACCACAAATCAGCCCAACCCACTGTTATCGAGCCGAGAGACCCCCGGGAGCTGATGGCGGAGCTCCGGGAATTGGATGTGGTAGGGCGCGACGCGAAGGAAATAGCAAAGGAACTTGGTCGGTATCTGGTCGAGGCCGGAATTCCACCCGTGGTAGACCGTCTCACTTCGCAGACCGTCTCTGACGCCCAGAAATTCGTTGCCGAAGTTGTCGAGGAGAAGCTCGAGGAGCTAGAAAAGCACCTAGCGGCGCCGGTCAAGGACCTCGAGCTTCGGAATCTTCTCGGGAGCGCCGCATTCCTCATCCACGACTATCCAAGAGCTCTAGAGCACTTCAACGCAGCTGCGGAACTCGACAGGAACAGCGCCGTCGCAGAGTATAACAAGGGGATGGCGCTCCAGGCGATGGGAAGGCTGGAGGAGGCGGTCGATTCATTCACAAGGGCCATAACGCTGCGCCCAGACTTCGAGCGTGCTTGGGCACAAAAGGCCCGTACATTGTTGGGTCTCGGGCGGGGGAAAGAATCCCTAGAATATTTTGATAGGGCTCTATGCCTCGACCGGAATGACCCGTGCGCGTGGCTCGAGAAGGGACTGACGGAAGAGGAGATGGGGTTGTTCGAGGAGGCAGTGAAGTGTCTGGACATCGCCCTGAAGCTTAGGCCCGACCTCGTACAGGCTTGGAATTCCAGGGGGGATGCATTGTTTCACCTGGGCAAGGTGGATGAAGCCCTGGCCTCGTATGAGAGCGCTCTGAGAATTCGGCCTCATGACTTCGAGGCCTGGAACAACATTGGAATAGCAAGATACGCCAAAAAGGACCTCGACGGTGCGCTCGAAGCGTTCGATAAGGCCCTGATGGCCAAGGTCGAGTCGGACGACGCGTGGGTCAACAAGGGCACGATACTCGAGCTGAAGGGTGACCTCCACGAGGCATTAGAATGCTATAACCGGGCTCTGAGGCTCAACCCCGAGAACGAGGCGGCGCAGAAGGGAAGGGAGAAGCTTTTCTCACTGGGGGTCGGTGTGGGACCCTGAGAAACCAGTGCAAATTTACAAATAACCCCATTCTCATTCACGCCTGGGGGTCTGGTCATGCACCATAAAATAGCCGTCATGGGAGCGGGAACGATGGGAAGTGGCATCGCGCAGGTCGCGGCAGCGGCCGGGTACGACGTTGTGATGAGGGACATAGAGCAAAGGTTCGTTGACGGTGGGATGAAGAATATTGATAAGAGCCTCTCGAAGATGGTGGAGAAAGGAAAGCTCGGGACCGACGAGAAGGCGAGGGTCCTCGGCCGAATCCGAGGCACACTCGAGCTGAAGGAGTGCGCGGACGCGATGATTGTTATAGAGGCGATTGTAGAGAGCGCTCCTCTCAAGAAACAGCTCTTCAAAGAACTTGACGCCATCTGTCCCCCAGAGACGATATTCGCCTCCAACACATCGTCCATCTCGATAACGGAGCTCGCCGCGGCCACGAAGAGGCCGGACAGGTTCATCGGAATGCACTTCATGAACCCCGTGCCGGTAATGAAGCTCGTCGAGGTGATCAAGGGGGTACAGACCTCGGAGCAGACGACGAAAACAGTCGTAGAGCTTGCAAGGAAAATGGGTAAGGAGCCGGTCGAGGCAAATGACTACCCGGGCTTCATTGTCAACCGCATTTTGATGCCTATGATAAACGAGGCTTGCTTCGCATTGATGGAGGGAGTCGGGACGAGGGAGGCGATAGACGCCTGTATGAAGCTCGGGACCAACCAACCAATGGGCCCGCTTGAGCTCGCCGATCTCATAGGGCTCGACGTCTGCCTATCCATAATGGAGGTCCTCTATTGTGGCCTTGGCGACCCGAAGTACAGACCATGCCCCCTGCTCCGGAAGATGGTTGCGGCCGGAAAACTGGGAAGAAAGACGGGGTCAGGATTTTATGAGTACCAGAAGTGAGTGAGCGCTGGACACCTCCCGTAGGACTCGCACCCCCCCGCGTGCGCCCATCGGATAAATCCCCTACGAGCCTTGGGGTCTAGATTCCTCCACCCGCCCTCGCCTCCCTCACCCGCCCCATTATCTCCTCAGCTAGGCTTTCGGGATTTTCTGGTCCGGGTATCTGGCCCTCCGCCATACCCGTTCCCGCGGGACCCTGCTGGTACGATACACCCCCAGCGGTCTCTATCATTATACTCTTCAGGCCATAGATTCTTAATATCGGTCCCTGAAGAACATTAACATTCTGAATTCTGCTATAGGGTATGTAGGTTCTTTTCCGGAAGAGCACACCCGATTCCACAAGGATGTCCCTATCCCTCAGCTCGAACCTGTAGCTCGCATAGAACATTCTGGCCCACACGAAGGAGCCGACCAGGGCTAGAATGGAGAGGCCGATGAAAAAAGAGATAAATAAACTTCTGCCCAATAAAAAATCTAGGGGTACGAGGCACGCACCGAAGATCCATATAAGGGCTAGTAAAGAGATGGACGCCCTGATGAACCATACCCGCTCCATTTCCGGGAGGGGCTTCCCCGAAGGGGCCTTCACCAAGACCGTTCCCTTGCCATTTGAATTTTGTGAGCTGCCCATGCATGCCCCGTCCCGTCGTCGACGATGGAATCCCCACTGATATAAAAAACATTGTGGTGCAGAACCTCGTGAAGCTCCTCGTCCCCACCTCCGGCTCAATAACCTCCGGCTCAATAGTATGATATAGAATCAGCGCTATTAGCCCGTGGGGGCATAGGATGGTATACGAGAACATCGTCGTGTCCAAGGAGGACGGAATCGGGATTCTGACCATCAACAGGCCGAAGTCACTCAACGCTCTCAACACCGCGACTCTTCGCGAGCTCGCGGCTGCGTTGGAGGAGCTGGAGAGGGACGAGGGCGTTAGGGTAATAATAATCACCGGCGCGGGTGACAGAGCCTTCGTGGCTGGAGCCGATATATCCGAGATGTCTGGCTTCGGGCCGATGGAGGCAGAGGCCTTCGCCTCTCTGGGTCAGCAGGTTATGATGAAGATTCAGCGGTGGCCAAAGCCCGTTATCGCTGCGATCAACGGCTTCGCCCTCGGCGGCGGCTGCGAGCTCGCGCTTGCCTGTGACATCAGGATAGCCTCAGAGAAGGCTCGCTTCGGCCAGCCGGAGGTCAAGCTTGGCGTCCCGCCGGGGTTCGGTGGAACCCAGAGGCTCGCCCGTCTCATAGGCCCGGGCAAGGCGAAAGAGTGGATTCTCTCCGGGGATATGTACGACGCCGCCGAGGCGCTCAGGATAGGGCTCGTGGAGAGGGTCGTGTCCCCGGACAGGCTCATGGAGGAGGCGAGAAAGCTCGCTGCCACAATCGCCTCTAGGGGCCAGATCGCGGTCAAATTGGCAAAACTCTGTATAGATAGGGGACTTGACATGGACCTAGAAAGCGGGTGCGCCCTCGAAAAGCAGTCCTTCAGTCTATGCTTCTCAACACAGGACCGGGTCGAGGGTATGAAGGCTTTCCTCGAGAAGAGAGAACCGAAGTTCATCGGTAGATAGAGAGCCCCCTTCACTCCACCAGCTCCTGAGGAGGCATTCGGCTGCTCCATGGATCCCAACCTCTCAGGACAATATGGGCCCCACGCACAACCAATGGTGCTCAGGAGCGCATTAACTCCTGCAGAGCCCTTGCGTGAATCTCAAACGCCTCCCTCCCCCACAGCACGAAGATTACCTCCTCCACCCCATCTCCCTTTTCAAGAACCTCAGCGACGGTCCGAAGAGCGACTCTCGCCGCTTCTCCCATAGGGTAGCCGTAGGCGCCGGTGCTGATGGAGGGGAAGGCGACGCTCCTCAATCCCCGCTCCCTAGCGATTCTGAGGCACTCCCGGTAGCATGAGGCCAGAGCAGCCTCCTCCCCGGCCCTCCCACCCTTCCAGATAGGCCCGACTGTGTGAATTACGTACCTCGCCGGAAGGTTTCCACCAGTTGTGAGGACCGCCTTCCCCGGAGGGAGGCGGCCGATTCTCTTCACTATCCTCCTACACTCCTCGAGAATCGCGGGTCCTCCAGCCCGATGAATGGCCCCGTCCACACCCCCGCCGCCCATAAGGGAGCTATTGGCGGCGTTGACAATGGCGTCGACCCTCTGCTTTGTTATGTCGCCCTCGACAATTCTGAGGGTGCCCATTCCGATTCTGACCTCCAACCCTTCTCCCGTGGACAGGGGGGGCTCATCCTTTTGGTCCCCCTTCGCCCCCTTTCGAGGCGGTTTGCTACCTTCGGTGTTCTCTCCCCTCACATCCCCAATCACGTGACCGGACCCCCTGTCATCGGGCAATGAATACCTGAATCTCATCCACCTTCTTTATCGCTTGCATTCCATTTGCGAGTCCCCTGACCCTCCCCGCCTCTCCTCTGAATATCAGGACCTCGCAGCATCTCCGGTCGTTCAGGTCGAAGTCGCAATGGGTGTAGGAGCGGACGATGTCGGTGAACCTGTGCCTGAGCTCGGAGACCTTCTTCTCCGCAGAGTGGTCGTAGATGGCGATGATTATCCCCTCCGCCATACCCTCGAGACGCTCGAGCTTCTGGTGGCGCTTTATCAGGAGCCTTATGGCGTCTCGAATCAGCTCGGATCGCGCGGTGTACCCGACTTTTCTGGACAGGGCATCCAGCCCGCGCACGAGCTCCGCCGGCAGGCTGAAAGACAGAACCTCGAGATTGTTTCTCTTTCTCACCCGCGACCACCAAGCCTTCTGTATATCCCGCAAAGCGCCGCTGCCGTGATTGATACGAAGATTATCACTGCGCTGGTCGGCAGGTCGGCCAGCGCGGACAGTATGATTCCTGTGATGACGGACACCACCGCGAGCCCCACCGCCACCGAGATGGTACCCCTGAAGGAGGCCCTGAGCTGGAGGGCCGATACGCCGGGGAGAATCAGAACTCCAGTGACCAGCAGAATGCCGATGAGCTTGATGGAAAGGGTGACCGTGACTGCCACCAGGACATTGAAAGAAAGCTCAATCGCCTCCACAGGCACCCCCGAGACCCTCGCAGACTTCTCGTCGAAGGTTATGTATAGAATCTCCTTGTGTAGAATCAGGAGGAAAATAAGGGAGAGGATTGCTAAGCCAGCAGAGGTGTAGAGGTCCTGCACGTCCATAGTCAGGATAGAGCCGAAGAGATAGGAGAAGAGGTCCACGCTAAAGCCCTTCGAGAGAGAGATAAGCACGAGCCCTAGGGAGAGGCCGAAGGCAACAACGATTCCGATGCCGGCGTCAGATTGGGCTATGCCCTTCCGGTGCAGATAGGTGATGATAATCGTGGCGATAATGGAGAGCAGGAGCGCGGTATAAATCGGGTAAACCCCGAGGAAGAGGCCTAGCGCGATGCCGCCGAAGGAGAGGTGGGCCAGCCCCTCCCCTATCAACGCCTGCCTGCGAAGAAGAAGAAATAGCCCTATGGCGGCGCAGGTGGCCCCGGCGAGCGCCCCGCCAACCAGCGCGTTCTGGAAGAACCCGTAACCGAGCAGGGATGGGAGGTCAGAGACGGAAAGGCCGCTCATCTGAACCCCCCCGAGCACTCGTGCCTGTGGAAGACGAATGTGAAGTGCTCGCCGTAGACCTTCTTCAGGAGCTCACCATTCGCGAGGTCCCCTGTGACGCAAGAGGAGAACACCACCCTATTGACACAGAGCACCATCGACATTCTGCAGAAAACGGTCGAGAGATCGTGCGACACCACGAGCGTCGTTATACCCCGGTTCCTCTGCAGCTCGCTAAGCTTTCCATAGAAGCTCTCGAGCGCAGGTGCGTCCATGCCCGACTCAGGCTCGTCGAGCACGAGAAGGTCGGGCCGGCGCACCATCGCGCGCGCCACGGCCACCCTCTGCTTCTCTCCCCCAGAGAGCTCTCCGATTCTGCGGTTCGAGAGCTCCGCGAGGCCCATGAACTCAAGCTCCTCATCGACCCTGACCCAGTCACGGGGACGGAGCGGGCGGCCCAGCCGCCTGCCTGAAACGAGACCGATGCCGACGAGCTCCTTCACGGTCAGCGGGAATGAGGGGTCGTATGCCGTCGCGTCCTGCGAAACGTACCCCACCCTGTCCCAATCCTTGAAATCGCGGAGCTCCTGCCCGAAGATTCTGACACTGCCACCGGAAAGGGGCAGGAGGCCGAGTAGACCCTGGATGAGGGTGGTCTTCCCCCCTCCGTTGGGGCCGACGATGCCGACGAACTCGCCCCTCGGTATCCTGAAGGTGGCATCCTCGATCACTGTCCGGCCGTTGCGCTGGATGGTCAGGCCCCTGGCCTCGATCGCCGGCGTCGAGTCGGCCCCGGCCCCTCCCGCTTCTCCCGATTTTTGGTGCAACTCGCTCTCCCCGCTCGGCCCGGCTCCCGTGGACCCAGCCCCGCCCATCTCACTGGACCTCCAGCCCCTCCCTGAGGGCCTTGAGGTTCTCCCTCATGATTTCGAAGTAGTCCATCCCGGCGTGGGGGCCGGCGCGGCCGTGGATGCCATCAAGGAGGAGCACCCGGACCTCCCAACCCACCTGTCTCGACACCTCGGCTGCAATTGTCCTGATGTACTGGTCGTCGTAGACCGGCTCCCCGAAGACCACGGAGAGATTGTTGGCGCGCGCGAGCTCGACCACCTCTGCCATCTGGGCTGCGCTCGGCTGCTCGTCGGGCGAGAGGCCCAGGACCGCCTCGACCTCGAAGCCGTACCGGCGCGCAAGGTGCCCGAAGCCCTCGTGCGTGGTGACTATCAGGTTCTTTGTCCTGTTTTTCAGGCCCTCCTCGAACTCGGTGTGGAGCGCCCTGAGCCTCGCCTTCAGGCCCCCAGCCCTCTCTAGGTAGTAGGCCTCGCCCTCTGGGTCTACCACGATATAGCCCTCGAGAATTCTGTCCACCTGGTGGGAGGCGAGCATGGGGTCGAGCCAGATGTGGGGGTCCGTGTCATGGTGGTGTTCGTGCTCTTTCTCCTCCCCACCGTGCTCTTCCGTGAAGTTGAGACCAATCGATGTGTCCACGACGACGAGAGAGGCCCGGTTGTGGAGGGAAGAGAGGAGGTCTTCCACCCAAGGCTCGAGCCCGGCGCCGTTGTAAATGAATAGCCTCGCCTTGTCGGCCCTGACGATGTCCCTGGGTGTCGGCTCCCAGCTGTGGGGCTCGGAGTTGAAGGGTATCAGGCTCTCGACCGCCGCCCTATCGCCCCCGATTTCGGAAGCAAAGTAGTAGAGAGGGTAGAATGTCGCTAACACGCGCATCCTCCCCCGGGGCTCCGGTGGAGACTGGACCAGCAGAGCCGTGACGAGCCCCGCAACAAGGAGCGAAACCACCACGAGAAACGCAACCTGTCTGCGGTTCACGCCACGCAATTCTAAAGGCAGTTAATAAATTTTTTGATTTTTTTAATAAAATGCAAGAATCGTCCGGCGCCCTCCTCCCCAGAATTCAGGCCCCGGAGCCTTGGCGCCGGTTCGAGCCTCCCCCCGGGGCTGGGAGATGGACCCGCGCGGCTCGGGTCACGGCCTCCACCGCCAGAGGGGACGGCACAGTGGTTCCCGGAAGCCCCCCACTTTCACTCACCCCCGCGTATCGTTCTTATGAGTTGACGGAGAGTCATAGGCTATGGGGTGCGGGAGGGGCGTGGGCGGAGAGGGCGGGGACCAAGCGCGCGAGGAGGGAATAACGGGCTCGGGGAGGAATGAAAAGGACTCGCGCAGAGGTGATGCGCCACGGGCAGGAGCGTGCCGACCTACAGGACGAGGCTCGAGATGCTGATTGCCGAGCTTGGGCCATACAGGCGCGCCCTCCGCGAGGAGGACAGGAGGGCCTTCGACGCCCTGATGAACAGGGCTAGAGGGTACGCGTCGGCCGCGGGCTACCTCGCGGCTGCGGACCCGCTCGACACGGCCTTCCTCTCGATGCTCGTCGGTCTCGAGAGGGAGCTGGGGGCGCTGAGGGAGAGGGTAACGGGGGTGCTAGCACGGGAGCATGGGCATCCAGTAACGGATGCAGCGAAAGAGGAGACGAGGAGAATGGGAGGGGGCGAAGGCTCTGGGGGAGGAGTGAGTCCCTAGATTGTGAGCGGATCGCTCCTCCGGAATGGTCAAGAAATTTGCAGAAACCGGAAGATATACCAATCGATATAGCGTTGAAGAAGAAGGCGGGTGGAAAATCATAGAGAAAGTAAAGGGGTGGCAATAATGAATAGAGAAGAGAGAATAAAATTAATTGAACGAAGTGAAAAGGAACGTGGTTCTTAATCGTTTTTATAGCTGGTGACCGAAGTGGCTTGGAGACTCGAATAGCATTTGATATTTTCCCTATTTTTCATGAACATCTCATGACAATTGGGGATCAAAAGAAAATAGAGCTTTTTTGTATAGTACTGGAGGACTAACGATGGCGGGATATGGCCTAGTTAATTTGATTCGGGAGTTTTGTGATGAATTTCACGTCATTATTCCATTTAAAGCGTACAGTTGTGCAACATTAATCTCTTTGGGAGCGAATAGCATCTCTATGACGCGAATGGGACAACTGAGCCCAATTGACCCTTCTCTGGAACATCCTCTTGGACCAGTCGTTCAATTGCCGGGTCAGCCTCCGCGAATCATGCCTGTGAGTGTAGAAGATGTAAACGCTTATATCGATTTAGCCACAAAGGAAGTTAAATTAAAAGAAGAAAGTTCGATGGCAAAAGTATTTGAAATCCTTTCAACAAAGGTTCATCCTATGGTGCTTGGTGCGGTCCAAAGATCAAGGGAACAGATTGGCTTCTTGGCTAGATCTCTCTTAAAGATGCACATGATGAATTCGAGGCGTATTGAAAAAATTGTTTCAGTTATGACGAGTGAGAGTTTCTCTCATACGTACCTCATTAGCCGAAAAGAGGCGAGACAGGTATTGGGCCTCAATATAATTGATGCGGAGCCGGAGGTGATGAGGCTTTTTGAAGAGTATCGTAAAATATTATTGCTGGAGCAACCATTCAATCCCGAAACATTTTTAGGAACGGAACCAAAGAAGGTGGGTCAATTCGACAGAGCGCTCATAGAATCTAGGGAGCTAACACATGTATTTAGAACTATTAAATCAATTGAGAGGGCATCAATAACCCAGCCTGGAATTCCAATCCCTGTGAGCGGTTATCAGGAGATAATCAATCAGGAGGAATGGATAAAATGCCTCGACATATAAAGCCCCACAATAAAATATTAGTACAAGAGAGAGGATAATGGATATGAAAGAATGAACTATCAAGCGAGTGAGAGATGCGCCTTGAGCACAAGTGGTCTCACTTCTGTGGACCAGCTCAGCAATTCTACTGCAGGGGAGCTCTTTCGGTTCAATGGAACGACTTCGGCAACTGACAACTTTATAATTGTGCCTCTTTCTTTTTATGAACGCCCCGAGTAAGCTATTTATTGTGCCCTAGCTGTCAAGCTGGAGAGAAAATAGTGTCTTTACAATATTAAGAGGGGCCGGTTCCCATGACGAGCGTCAGGGTCGCCTGCTGCGGCTGGCAGTACGACGACTGGGTCGGGCCGTTCTACCCAGAGTCGCTGCGCGGGAGGAGGGGGGAGTGGCTCGCCTACTATGCCCGCTACTTCGACGCCGTCGAGGTCGACAGTACATTCTACTCCTTCCCCGGGGAAAGGACGGTGGCAGCTTGGATAGAGAAGGGGAGGGCCATTGGCAGGATGCTGCGGGGTGGGGGCGTGGGCGAAGGGCGTAATGGAGGCGAGCATGCAGGAATAGTGTCCGGTCGGGGCGCATCGCAACTTGTGGTTTCTGGGGCCTCCGGTATCGGGATTGATTCGGCGGACGCCGGTGGATTTGAGTATTCTGTGAAGATGCACCAGGACGTTACTCACGCGCATCTCGTGCGCGGGAGCATTGACGAGGCCGTGTCACTAGCGAAGGACTTTGAGACGGCGGTCTGCCGGCCCCTCTCTGACCACGGGCTACTAGGTGCGGTCCTGATTCAGCTCTCCCCGCACTTCCACAGGGAAGGGAGCGGGGAAAAAGATGCTTGCGCGGGAGGAGGAGCGGGTGGAAGGGGAGGGCTTGAGGCGCTAAAGTCCATCCTGGACGGGCTTGATGTCGATAGATACCGGTACGTCGTCGAATTCAGACACAGGAGCTGGCTCGATGGTAAAGGCAAAGAGATTCATCCGGAGGCGCTAGCGCTGCTCAGGCGGAAGCGAGTGGCAGTGTGCATCCTCGACTCCCCCGGCTTCCCTGCGACCCGGGCCCTCACAGCGGACCACGCCTACGTTCGCTTCCATGGCCGCAACTACGACCTGTGGTACAGAAAGGAGAGGCCGGAGGGCGACCTGAGAATCAATAGATATGACTACCTCTATTCTGACGAGGAGCTGAGGCCCTGGGCAGAGAGGGTCAGGCGGTGGATGGGCTCCGACCGGAGGGCAGGCGGGAGGGCTGGAAATAGCGATGGAGAGGTTGAAATGGAGGAGGCGCAGACTGGTGAAAGGATGGGAAAAGGAGACGACCATGCCTGTGTTGCTCCGGCCAGCGAGGTGTGGGCGGGGACAATCGACGACTACGAAGCCCGCCTGCGGGAGGTCAGAATCGCTTTCAACAACCACGGCCACGCCAAGGCCGTTATCAATGGCCTTAGGTTCAGGCAGATGCTCGGGCTTGGCTCGCGCGAGCTGCGTGCGAGGCCGAGGACGCTGGATGATTTCGGTTGATTAAAAAAGGTCACTGGGAGAGGGGGAGAGAGGGGCGAGACTTTTCTAGCGCCAGCTCACGATTTCGTTCCTCTCGACTAGCTCGACGAAGCCGTCGTACCCCACAGCATGGATTCCCTCAACCACTCGCTCAAGGAGACCACGGGCGAGCAGGTCGTCCTTGAGGGCGTAGAGCTCCGCGCCCCCAGCCAGCAACTGCCGGACAAGGGGTTCCGAAGGGGACCCTCGGAGCGCACAGAGCACACCGTCTTCGATAAAGATGGCGCATACCGCACCGGCCCTCACCGCGGCCTCAAGATCCTTCTCCGGCCTCGAGATCACATGGAGTTTCATGGTCGCTCCGCCCCTCTGCCGGACTGGCGCGCACGCGGGCCCACCGGCGCTTTATAAGCCTCAGAATGGCACAACCGCCCTCGCCTCCTCAATCATCCCTCGAAGCTCCTCAGGCGTGATTATTCTGATGGGCGCCCCGACAAGCTCCTCCAGCCTCAGCCCCCTCGCCTCAAGGTCCACCCCGACAACGCATAGCTCGCCCAACCCCATCCCAGACAGCTCCGCAAAAGCGGCCCCAAGGTCGCCGAAGCCCAGCTCTCCGCCGCCCTGCCCCCTTACCAGATTATAGACCCCGTCTTCTATGAAGACCACGCGCAGGCAGACCTGGAAGGCGAGAATCGCCTTGGCGACCCTCAGCCCCTCAGCGGGATATACAGAGCCGTAGGGCGGTCTGCGGAAAAGCAGCAATACGGTTCGGATGGAGTTCGCGCCGGCTGAATCGGCGTGGTTGCGGGGAAGGTGAACTGGGGGTGGAGGACGGGGGGAGTGCGCTTCGGCCGGGAGCGACCCATGCGTGGGATGGGGCTCTCGCTGAGGGGAGGATGAGTTCATGTGAGGCTCATCACCGAGTTGGTCAGTCCACATCGACCCCTTCACTCTACCCGCTCCCGAAGACTAAGAAACGGTCGCACTCCTCGAGCAGTTTAACGAGGGTACCTAGTCCGCCCAGGACGATGTTTGGGGGGAGGACATCCTTCACCACGCCGCGGAATCGGGCGCAGGTCCCGCACGCCGTGACCCCCGCCGCACTCCCGAGCTCGGAAAACATTTGGGGGAGATTCCTGTGCCCAGGGGCGCTGATGGCTTTATTGGCTATGTTTACACCGTCGGTGTAGAGAAATATCTCGACCGAGTGGCCTCGCGCGATTGCGGCCTTTGCGAAGTGGTAGGCGCTGTCAGCCCCTTGGTACTGGTAGGGGCCTGTGAGCAGAAGAATTCCGATTCTCACAGAATCACTTCTTTCTTATATAAGCCGTCACCACACCCCCCTCCTCCGTAATCTCGACAAGCTCATTGCCCGTCCGCCGGCACCAGGCCTTTATGTCCTCATACGAGGCGGGGTCATCCGCGAGGAGCTTCAGAACCATTCCACCCCTGAGGTGCTTCATGCACTCGGCGAGCTTCACGACTGGTTCGGGGCAGAACATACCTCGTGCGTCGAAGGTCTCATCCTCAACGACCATTACCTCTCCCGGCCGGAGTTGAGGGTAATTTTTCTATATATAATTTCTCCTGAGTCTCGGTCTTCCGCGCCCACGATTGTCCCCCAAAAATCACAGGCCTTGATTTAGAATGAGCCCTCTGGATTGGTGTAATGCCGCGATGAGAATGCGGTCTCGGGAGGGGAGCCGGATAGGTTGCCGAGGTTTCGGGGTATAACAAACTGTTAAATAACGCAAGCGGGATGGCCGGACAAGCATGGGGTGCGGGGGAGTGAGGCGATGGCGCTCAGGGAAATAACCTTGCAAGAGGCGATGACGATTGCCCAGAAAAAGGGGCTCAGGCCGGGAAAGGTGAGGGGAACCACGCGTGTCCAGTTCACCAGAGGCAAGAATTATAGGATCGAGGTCGTGGACTGGAGTTTCTTCAGGACTTGTCTCAAGAAAAGGGGTCTCGCTATATATGAGGATGAGGGTTTCCTGAAGCTCATGAAGAGGCGATAAGAGGGCTATCCGATGCCCAATATTGGGCCGGGCCGTATGGTCAGCGGCATCGGCTGGAACATATTCGGGGTGGTCATCGGCTCCGCGGCAGGCATTCTCACCTCAATAATCCTGGCCCGCCTCCTAGGCCCCGCGAACTACGGGACCCTTGCGCTGACGCTCTCGATTCTGAACGTTCTCGTCGTCTTCTCCTCTCTCGGATTCGAGTTTGCGCTGAATAAATACATCCCGATACTTCTTGAGCAAAAGATGGGAGGAGCCATAAGGAGCGTCGTGGCCAGACTCATTGTCATAAAGCTTGGGATATCAATTGCCCTGGCCGTGTTTATTTTCATCGCTGCGGGACCGATTGCGGAGCACCTTTTTAAAAAACCGGTTCTTGCAAACTATTTTCGCCTCTTAGGGCTGATGGTCGTTCCCTACTCCCTCGAGCCCATCTTCAAGGGGGTTCTGACGGGCTTCTATATGCAGAAGTTCATCAACCTCGTGGACGCCGGGGCCAAGATTTTGTACCTTGTAGTGGCTGCGACGGTTCTGATCGCCGGTCAGGGCGTCGCCGGCGTTCTAATGGCAAATCTGCTGGCGAACCTAATGTTTGTGACGATGGCGGCTCGGCGGAGCTGGAGCGTTATGCCTGAGGCGAAGCGGGGCCGCTCCTTCCCTATGCGACCCATTCTAAGGTATTCACTTTTTCTTTTCGTCTACACGATAATGAATTTCCTTCTGGGTCAGCAGCTCGACCTACTGATGATCGGCTCGATGCTGGAGGACGTGAGGGAGGTCGCCTTCTACACAATCGCCTACTCTCTCTCCTACATGGTTCTGAGCTTTTTCTCTCTTGCCCTGATGGGTGGTATCACCCTGACGTATTTCTCCGAACTCCACGCAAGAAAGGACATGGAAGGCCTGAGAAGGGGCTACACAGTCATGCTGGAGTACCTCTTCGTCTTTATAATCCCTCTCGCGGTCGCCGGGGCTCTGTTCGCTCCCGAGATTCTACAACTCCTATACGGCCGCGATTTCGCGACGACGGGCGCCCTCCTTCTACTCCTTATCTACTTTCCCACAATGGCCATGATGAAGATCGGGACCCTGACATCGACATTCATGAGTGCGATGGACCAGGAGAGGCGGCTGGTCACATCCCGAGCAATTTTCGGAGGAGTAAATATTTTACTCAACCTCATCCTCATACCACGCTTCGGAGCGCTCGGCGCGCTAGTGGGAACCACGACAGCGTCAATCACGGGGTCGATTTATGAGTGCTGGGTCGTCCACCACTCCCTCCACCCCCACTACCCCGTACACTTCGTACGCACGATGCTCGGAGCCTCGCTCATCGCAGGTGGGGTTGCCATTTTGATAAAACACCTTCTCATCCCCCTCAACCCCTACACGGGGAGCGCGGGTGCGGCTGTGATTCTTCTAGGTGCGGGCCTTCCATGGTTCGGAGTGGTCCTGGCCCTTTTCATTGCCCTGAAGCCTCTCTCGCCGGAAACCGTGGAGGTTATAGGGCGCCTACCGATACCGTTCAGGGAGAAGGTGAGGGAGCTCCTGATCTAATTCCCTCAATTCTTATCAAAATCCTTATCTACGAGCACCAGACATGCACTAACGATGCCGGAGGAGCTGGGGCCAGAGGGCCTGAGGCGTGCGGTCGGATCCTACTTCACCACGCTCGGTCTTCACTGGGACGCTGAATCGGTCTATGTCCCGATAGCTGTACCTTCAGAGGAGGCGAGGCTAGAGAGGGCTTTCGACCAGCTGAGGCGGGAGCTGGTCTCCAAGGGCTTCATCCCGATGCTGATCAGGGACCGCTCGGAACTCGGAATCTACATCACAAAGAAGCCTCCTGCCCGTTACCGCAGCCCTTACTGGAACGTCGGTCTCCTCCTCGCCACGGTATGCACAACGGTCTTCGCGGGGACCCTCTCCTGGGCTTCTTACGAGGACCTGGATGTACTGTCCCCGAGGGCCATCGCCTACGGGTCTGTGTTTTTCGCCCTTCCCCTTATGCTCATCCTCGGCGTCCACGAGCTATCGCACTACTACGCTGCAAAAAGGCACGGCGTCGCGGCTTCCTTTCCTTTCTTCATACCCGCCTTTCCGCCGCTTGGAACTTTCGGCGCTTTTATCTCAATACGGGAGCCGATACCGGACCGAAAAGCGCTCATGGACATCGGCGTCTCAGGCCCCATCGGCGGCTTTCTCATGACCATTCCCGTCACCATCGTTGGTCTGTACCTCAGTAGCTACTTCCACATTCCGGCCCCAGAGGACACCAGCGGCCTGATATACCTAGGGACACCGCTGCTATTCGAGGGCCTGAGTTCCCTCGTGGGCTCGGACCCCAGCTACCTCCTCCACCCGACAGCATTCGCGGGTTGGGTCGGGTTCCTAGTCACCGGCCTCAACCTACTCCCCGCGGGCCAATTAGATGGAGGCCACATCGCCAGAGCACTCTTGGGCGAGAGGGCGAAGTACGCGGGCTACACCGCCGTAGCGGTTCTGGTGCTACTCTCCATATTCTCGGGCTACCCGGCGTGGATGGTCTTCGTCCTCCTCATCCTCTTCCTGGGCCTCTACCACCCCCCTCCCCTCAACGACGTCACGAGGCTCGACCGCCGCGGCAAGGCGCTGGGCGCGGTCGGGGTAGCGATTCTGCTCGTGGCCTTCGTGCCGACGCCGATGATTCAGGTTGAGCCCCGATACGACATGGCGCTCAGTGCGGAGGCCGCGGAGGGGAATGTTCTGCCCAACGAGAGCCTGAATTACACGATATATATCCAAAACCGCGGCAATATTGGCTTCGATGTCAGGCTTGAGGCCCGTCTCACCGACCCCGACGACGTCTTCGAGGGCTGGAGCGCCAACCTCTCGAAGAGGGCGATATTCGTGCCCGCGTCGGGCTACCGCGAGGTAAATTTGACTGTGAGGGCACCGGAGCACGCAGCCCCGGGAAACAGGAGCCTGGTCAATATCACTGCCCACCCCGTTCCCGACTCCAGAGCAAAGAGATACCTTGAGCTAGCAACCACTGTCGGCTACCTGAGGGTCTCGGCTGACAGCACGGTGAAGCTCGTCTCCGCTCCCCCCGGGCAAAAAGGGGCCCCGCAGGCGGCTTTCAGCGTGACCTTGCTGTCCCTCGAGAATACGAGCGCGCCCATCACCGCTAACTTAAGCGTTGTGGCGGGAGATGGTTGGGCAGCATCACCAGGTGGGAACTTCTCCATCATGCTCCTGAGCGCCCACCCTGTGACCTTCGAGCTGACTGTCCGCAATATCACCCCCATGCCCGCAGGCTCGACGGGTCTGGTTGAAATCAGGGTCGAGCCGGGCGGAAACGCCAGTCGCGCTTCCGTTCTCGAGCTTACGGTCTCGATGGCCCAGCTCCACTCACTTGAGCTAAAGGCAGAACCCCCTTCAGTCTACATTGTGCGGGGGGGGAGCGCCACGGTTAATGTAACCCTCCGGAACACCGGAAACGGAAAGGACGAGTTTGACCTCTGGACAGCGGCGACCCCCGGCCTGAGCGCGGTCGGCCTCCCCGCCTCCGCGGCTCTAGGGCCTGGAGAGGTCGCTGTCTGGGAGATGACGGTGGAGGCCACCCAGTCTGCCGCGACCGGCCTCCTCTCTCTGCGGATATTTACCGCCTCCTCCGGAATGCCGGCTGCGCAGCAGAGCGCCGTGGTCGGCGTTGTTGTAGAGTGATATCGCCCGAGCCGCTCATGCGAACCGGGAGGCGCAGGGGGTGGGGCTCATCGGCGGCGCCTCTGCCTCCGCAGAGCCCTCTTGACATCGCCCGGAAGTGACTCTGATAGGTACACACGGATCACGAATCGCGATAGCCATCCAGTGTAGCCGAGCATCAGGAGCACCACCGGGACCCAAAGCCACATTTCAAAGTAGATGCCAGCATAATACACCAGCATGAAGAGCGTTCCGAAGGGAATCTGGGCTAGGAAGGCCTTCGCCGCTCCATGCCAGGGCGTCGAAGTTGCGCTCCCAATGCCGAGAATCGCGCCGGCCGAGATGCGGAAGAGAGTCGAGGATAGAGCGATTCCGGTCAGGGAAAGAAGACCGATGGGTGTCAACCCGCCCGCTGGGGACGTAGCTGCATAGGTCAGGCCCATGACACCTGAAGCCGAGAAGCCCGCCCCGACCGCCGCGCCGGTGAACGCGGCGTCGTTCTGCCCCCGGACCCACTTCGAGTTGAGAACCACGAATATCATCATCGTGTCGAGCACTGCGAAGCCGACGACATAGACAAGAAACCCAGAAACACTGGGCGGAAAAAGAACGATGTCGAGGAAACCGTGGAAGAGGAAGGAAAGGAGGCCGAGCATCAACCCTACGGTAATGCCGATGAAGACGCATCTCTCGTTAAAGGCGCCTTCGTACCTTCTCAGCACGAGCCACAGCACAAGCAGCGCCAGACCCAGTCCGAGCAGGGCCGACAGCATAAACCCGGGCTGCAGTTCAGGTCCCTCCCTTCCCCGCGCGCCGGCGGACGAGCAGATTCCCCATTAAGAGAATCAGAGCAAATGAAACGAACAAGAGGAGGAGCTGGTCGGTGCTCTCCTGGACGAGGAGTAGGACGGCGATTGAAATGAGGGCGTAGAGAGCGCTCATCGCCGCCGTGATTTTCCAATGTAGCACCAAGGGCACGGGGCGTGAAACGCCACACAACACTAAATATATATCCATACGAATCATTGATGAAAACGCAGAGGCGGCGCTCGCCGTCTGCAGCCTCGGAAGCGGAGGGAGAGTATTTGGTGGAGGAGGAGCCGAGAACGGAGCTGGATTTCGCCCAGAGGGTCAGACAGCTCAGGGAGGCCGAAGAAAGCCTCAAAAGGTCGAGGGAGGAACTCGCCGCAAAAGAAAGAGAAATCAGGGAGAGGTCGCTGATGCTCCAGCACCTGGCGGAGGAATTGGTCAGGAGGGAGGATGAGGTTGCCGCCAGGGAGCTAGCCCTCCTCTCTGCGGTGGAGCAAAGGAGCGCGGGAGCTGTGGAGGGACTGGTGGACATTTCCGGGGCGCCCGGTGTCGTGGCCGGAGAGAGAAGGCTTGCCGAAGAGGCCCGGCGCCTGAAGGAGGTAGCGGCCCAGCTGAGGAGACGGGAGGAGGAATACGCTGAGAAGGTCAGGCGTTTCAATATAGAGGCCGAAGCTGAGCTCAGGAGAAGGGTGAATGAGATACTCAGGAGGGGGAAGGGAGGGACTGTGGAGGGTGGGGAGTTTCTCGCCCGTGAGGAGGAGGTGAGAAAACGGGAGGCCAGCCTGGATGCGCGGGAGGATGAGCTAAGGAGAAAGGAAGCGAATCTACTCTCGAGAGAGGAGTCGCTAGGGAAGAGGGAGTCGGAGATAAAGGCAATGGAAGAGGAGCTGAGGAGACTCAAGGAGGAGACATCCGAAAAAGCGAAGGAGCTCAGGAGGCTTGAGGAGGAGTTGGTCCAGAAGAGCGGAGCTTTGGCCGAAAAGGAGGCGATGGCAAAGGAGCTCGATGAGCTGAGGGGCGAGCTGGAGAGGCGGCGCGAGGAGGTGAGGGCGAAGGAGAAAGAGGTGAAGGTCAGGTTCGACGAGGCGGAGAGGAGGTATATTGAATTAAAGGAGAGGGAAGAGAGGGTCCGGGGAATGGAGGAGGAGGTGGTGAGGAGGGATACCGAGGTGAGGAGGAAGGAGGAGGAGGTGGCGAACAAAGAGGCGGAGGTGTTGAGGAGGGAGGAGGCTGTTGAAAAAAAAGAGGCGGAGCTGAGGGATAGGGAGGAGGGATTGAGGGCGAAGGAGGAGGAGTTGAGGGTACAGCGTGAGAATCTAGAGGCCATGAAGGCGTCAATGGAAGCACAGCGAGCGGCAGGAGCGGCAGAGGAGCTGGAGGAGAGGGCTAGGCTGCTCGACGAGCGCGAGAGGGCGCTTGAGCAGTTCAACCAAGAGCTGAGGGCGGCGGAAGCCATCAATCAGAAAAAGGAGATGGAGCTGGAGGAGAGGCGTAGGGCGCTGGAGGAAGCCGAGGCGGCGCTTCAGGAGAAGGAGAAAGCTCTGGCGATGGAGACCGAAGCCCTAGCCGCGGACAGGGAAACCTTTTCGCAGAGGGAGGCGGAGTTCCTGCGGCAGAGGGCGGAACTGGAGAAATTCCAGGAGTATTTACGCACTCGTGCGCTCGAGCTGGATGGCACGCAGAAAATACAGGACCGGAGGGAGGAATCCCTAAAGGAGGAGGAGGGGAGAATATCGGCGCTGAGGGCCGAGCTGGAGAAGAAGAAAGAGGAGCTTGAGGCCCTTGAAAAGGACCTGAGGTATCACGAGATTCATCTCCTCACCCTCGAAGAGGAGATTGCGGACTGCCCCTACTGCTCGACAATGGATGGTTTCATCACCACCATGCAGCTGATCGCGGATGCAAAGGGGCTCGGTGCGGACGTCACGGAGGCCGAAAGGTATCACAAGCAGGCAAGACAGGCATTGGAGAGTGGCGACTTCGACAAGGCCGCCACACTTAACCGGAACGCCATGACACTGGCGAAGGAGGCCAAGCAGAAATACCTCCACTACGGAGTGAAGTACATAATTTCCGGCGCGGAGACCGCCGTGAAAAGCGCTTCCCAGATGGGCGTGGACACCTCCGAGTGCGAGGAAATGTTGAAGAGCGCGCGCGAGGCCCTGGACAGAGGAGAGTACGAGAGCGCCGAAGAGCTCGCGCGCAGGGCCGAAAGGACCGCCATCCTCGCCGAGGAAAAGCTCAGGGAGCTCGTAGGCACCCTCGAGCGCATCGAGACCCGGCTGAAGGAGATTCGGAGCTACGGTGTGGACCTTTCCGAGGTGGAAAGCGCTGTCTCGGCGGCTAAAGAGCTGATGAGGGAGAGGAAACGGAAGGAGGCGCAGGAGAGACTGCAGGGGGTAGAGGAAATAATGCTCCTCTCATTCAGGCGCCATGCTGCAAAATTGCGAGACGAAGCACGTGACCTCGTGATGGCGCTGAAGGCGGAAAGCGCCGACGCGGGTGACGCCGAACTCTTTCTGGGAAAGGCTGAGGAGGCCCTCCTTGAAGGGGAATATGGGAAATGTATTCAGTGCGCTTCTGAGGCCCTCCGCCTAGCGAACGAGGCAAGGAGTGCAGGGGCACCGGGAGTGGTGGAAACTAGGACAATGGTGCCACAGACACAGGCTCCAGCCCCCGCCCCGGGAGCGGTCCCCGGCCTGAGAAGGGGTAGGGTGCCACCCCGAGTCGTCGCGGCTACAATGCGAATTCAGGGTGGAGAGGCCGGCCCCCGGCAGCCCTCGGCCCCGGCTGTGGCTATTCCCCGCGGCCCCGCTTCCCCCGGCACCCCGCCGGGTGAATACGAGTGCCCGGGCTGTCGCAGTCATTTCTCGGTCGAGGACAGGCGCAGGCCCGTCCTTACAAAGTGCCCGGTGTGCTCCATGCTTCTCCAACTCCTCTAATTCATATAGCGACCTCATCTAGCGACCTCTTCTACCTGCGCCTGCGTGGCCTTGGGCCCCCTCGACCCACCCTTTTCTTATAATAGATATAGGCCGCGCCAGAGCTGACGGCCGCCAGAAGGAGGAGGGCACCGACGGCGTGGGTCCAAAGTGGGCGGTCGGGGGCCGGGCCTCTCGCCTTAGGACTGAATACATCAATAACCCACTCAACGCCCACGCTGGTCCAGCCATCACTCACATTGAGCCTCACGATGTGCCCACCAGGGACCGCTGGCGCTGTGAAGTCAAAATAGTCGACCCCAGTGGCGGCGAGCTCTCCATCTGCATACCATGTGTAAAGGAGGACGTCGCCGTCCGGGTCGGCAACACGGGCTTCCAGCCTGACAGTCTCCCCTGTCCTGAGCGGGACGGGACTCGGCGGATTGAAGCGCTCCACCTCCGGCGGGCGATTGACATCCCGGACCGTGACCGTCCAGGAGGCTGAGCTCGACAGAACTCCATCAGAGACGGAGAAGGTCAGAGTGTGGACCCCGCTCTGGGTGTGGTCCGGACGATATGCAAAGCTCAAGGTTCCAGAGGCAACCTGGACGCCGTCAAGGAGCCACCGGCCAGTCAGGGGGTCGTTGTCCGGGTCCAGAACTTCGACGGAAAAGCTCCTCGAGCTCCCCTCGTCCATGGAGACTTCGCTGGGAGGACTCTGCGATATAATGCGAGGCGGGAGGTCATAGACAATCCTGATGTTCCTTACCTCGATGATACCGGGCGTGGAGGAAAAAAAGTTCAGGCATACGCTGGCAGTGTCTCGTCCGAGCCTCCTCTCCTCTATAATCGCCCGGTTGAGCGGCTCCCTGAGCTCTGGGGAGGCGAGGGGCTCCCCGGGCGCCAGCCCTCCCAGTCGTGTCCAGACCACTGCGCTTGAGCGTCCGAGAGAGAGGCGGAGGTCCGAGGGGAGGCTTTCCGTTCGCAGGTCTATATACACCGACGAGAGGCTCGGAGAGGAGGACGATGAGCCGGCGAAACGGAATCGGTATACTAGGACCCGGCCCATTGCTGGAAACTCGACCGTCTGGCCTGGGCTCGCCTCTAGCCAGCTGCTCCCGTTGTTGGCGCTGAGCTCCAGTCGAAGGGAGGCCGGGCCCGCGCCAGCGATGCTGTAAACCCAGGAGGCAGTGGCGGATCGCAGGGTCTCGTTGAACTGAACCGGTCTCGACGTCAGAACACCCGAGCTCACGTAGACATTCCATTCTAGGTTCAGGCTTGAGATCCGTGGCGTGGCCGAAGGCAGAGAGGTATTCAGCTCCACTCTCCACTGCACGAACTCGGCCGGAGGGAGAGCCCCCTCCCGTCTGAGCCTATCAACCGGGACCCAATCGGTCCATGGTCCAGAGGAGCTGTTCGAGCTTCTGAGAAAAAGCCCCACCGCCGTTCCGTGTGGAGTCTCTATATCAGCGGAAGCGTTTGTGAAGCTGGCTGGAATCTCGCCGAGGTCGAGTGCCTGGCTCTCCCAGAATCCTGAGGAGAGGTAGGGGTGGAGGCCTCGGGCATAAAATGTCTGGAATATGAAACCGTAGCTCCCTTGGCGGGTCCTATTGTCCTGCCAAGCGACATGTATATCCCCGAATGAATCCACGCAGACCACGGGCGAGTAGGAAGTGACCTCACGAGCGGTGTCGTCCACTCGGACCGAGGGATTGAAGGAACCCCCTCCGTTGGTGGAGTTGGCATAAAATATGTCCGGGTCGCCATAGCGCCTATCGTGCCATACAACGTGAATAACGCCGTCCCGGTCGACAGTGAGCTTGGGCTGGTACTGGTCCTTCCAAGGGCCCGATGGAGGGTCCACCAGCATATTCGTCGAGAAGGTCCTCCCGTCCTGGGTTGAGGAATACATAACCCTATAGTAGCCGGATCGCATGTCGTGCCACACGATGTGTGCCCTCCCATCACCACCCACCGCAACATCTGGGAGGGCCTGAAAAGTGTGCGAGTCTCCGGAGCTGTCCACCCGCACCTCGGGGAGGAAGGTCCCCCCACTGAAACGGGAGTAATAAATGTCGAAATCCCCGCTCCTGTTGTCGTACCAGACGATGTGGAAATCGCCGTGAGGGCCAGCGGCGGCGCGCGGGCGGAGTTGCTCTTTTCCAGAAGCGTCAGTATTAATCCGCGCGCTGGCTCCAAAAACGGTCCCATCGCTCGAGAAGGCGCACCTGATATCAATGTCGCCCTCCCGGTCATCCTCCCATACCACAATCACCACTCCGGAAGGGCCGACCGCAATCGACGGGCAGGACTGGTTCGTTCCCGCGGGGCCGTCGTCGACCCTGCGGTTTGGCGAGAAAGTCGCTCCCCTATCCTTCGATAGGGCAATGTATACGTCATTGTCGCCGCTACGGTTGTCCATCCAAACAACGTAGACCGTTCCATCGGGACCCACCGCGACGTCCGGCGAATCCTGCAGATTTTTCCCGACTCCAGAGTCGTCGTTCACGCAGACCGCAGTGGAGAAGCTCGCGCCGCGGTCTAGGGACCGTGAGAAGTAGATGTTTAGGTCGTAGTCCCTCTGGTCGACCCAAGCGATGTAGATTTCGTTATCTGGGCCGGCCGCAATCGCTGGGTCCCACTCGGACTGATTGCTGGGAGCGGGGCGAGAGTTCGGTGTGAAGTACACAGTCCCGGAATTCTTTTCGAGGACTAGCTCCTCTCCCGATGTGTCTATGCCCTTTCCCGACCGCTCCCGCCAGTTCGTCAGGTTAAAGGAGTGCGTCAGCTGCGCCAGCCTCAGCTCTCCACCAGCTGGCGCAAGACCCTCGGAAGAGCTCCCGTTGAGGAGAGCTTTGATGCCGGCGTCGGAGATGAAGGCGGGAGTTCTAATAGGGCGCGCGACCACCTCGAGAGACCCGCTCAGAACGGTGCAATCTGCCGGAAGGAGGACTGAGGCGGAGCTGTTGGAGCCGGGGGGCACCGTGATCACGAGCTCCCTCGAGAGCTCTCCGCTCGAGAGCGTGAAGAGCTCGGAGAGGCCACCCGTAGGGGGGCTCGCAGCGAGGGCTGTCAGAAGGAGCGCTATGGCTGGGAGGAATCTGGAGAGCCGCCTCTCGCGGACCGCCCTCTCGTGGGGCACCACCATTCCCGCCATATCCCATTAAGACATTAATCACTGCCGCTATATAATGTGTTGTGCGATGCCAGTATCGGGGATAATCTTTATTTATAAAGAATAGCATTGATACCCTGGAACATGTCTAGCAGGCACGTGATGATTTCACAGGAGGAACTCAGGGACATCAGGGAGCTCTATGAGGGCGTGATGTGTCAGGCCTCCCACGGTCTTTTCTTTAAAGAGGGATGTATCATTGGAATAGGTATCGCCAGCCTCGCTAGTCGCGACAGGGCGGTATACTTCGAGACCTGCGGAAAGCTGCTGAAGGAGAGGAACTGGGTCAGGGAGGTTGAGTTCGGCCCGGACACAGTGACTGTTCGTGGTTCCATCGAGGTCTCGAAGAGCGACCGACCGACCTGCCACCGGCTGAGAGGAATTCTGAGGAAGCTTTACGAAGTCCATGGGGGCAAGAATGTTTACTGTCAGGAAGTCGAGTGCGAGAGCACGGGCAAGGAGGCCTGTGTTTTCAAAATAATCAGCGAGTCGAAATGGTGATGGGGGAAAGAGGATGCTGAGGTCGGAAAAGCTTGGTGAGATTCTGAGAGAGCTCAAGAAGACCGGGGGCATCGAGGCCTCCGCGGTGGTGAGCCGAGACGGAATTCTGCTGGCCTCCGACATCCCAGACGATGTCCACGGCGAGACATTCGCCATCATGAGCGCCACGATGCTCGGGGCAGCAATCACGGCGAACTCCGAGCTCAGGAAAAAAACCCCCGAAAGAATTCTTGTCGAGTCCACTGATGGAAAAACCATCGTAGCAGGAGCGGGCGAGAAGTCCCTCATTGTGGCCAGCACAAGGGGCGACGCGGACTTCCAGGCAGTTCTAAAGGCGATATCTGTGGCCGCGAATAAGGTCGCGGAGATGGACTGACGGGTATTGGCAAAGGGGGGCGGGCGCTGGTGGATTCGCGATAAAAGGGGGTCCGTGTTGAGAGCCCGGGCCGTCTGCGCTGCCCTCGCCGCGCTTGTTATTGCAGCAACGATGCACGGCGTCATCGGAGGAGGTGCGCTGGAGAGGGCGGGAGACAGCGAATCACAAGCGCAGGTGCGCTTCGTCAATGTGACAGCCGAATCGGGGCTCTCGGGCATACCCGGGAACTTCTTCGCCTGGGGCGACTTCGACAGAGATGGACATCAGGACTTGCTAGTCGATGGAAAGCGGCTATTCAGAAATTCAGGGCCACCGGACTGGAATTTCATAGAGGTCACCGCGCGCGCGGGAATCGGTGACAGTGGGGCCAACACGGGCTCCTGGGCCGACTACGACAACGATGGCTATCTCGACATCTACTGCCCATCTGGCGGCTGGAGCACCGACTACTCCCCCCTCTGGGACATCCTCTGGAGGAACAGGGGGGACGGAACCTTTGAGAATGTGACTGAGGCCGCGGGCCATGTGACGGACACATTCCCCTCGGTGGCGGCGGCTTGGGGGGACTACGACAGGGACGGCTTCGTAGATATATATGTTGCGAACTACGAGAACTCGTCAATGAGTTCCTACTACCCAGATGTGCTCTGGAGGAACAGAGGGGACGGGACCTTCGAGAATGCAACGAACCGGGCCGGAGTTGACGAGAGCGCGGCGCCGAGGCCGGGCCGCGGTGTTTCGTGGTGCGACTTCGACAATGACGGATGGTTGGACCTCTACGTATGTAATTACAGGCTCCAGGCAAACTACCTCTACAGGAACAACCGCAACGGCACTTTCACGAATGTGGCGGAGAATTGCGGTGTCGAGGGTGAGCCCTCTAGTCGTCTCGGGAGGACCTATTACGGACACAGTGTGGGTGCGGCCTGGTCCGACATTGAGAATGACGGCGACTTTGACCTCTGGGTCAGCAACCTAGCCCACAAAGACCTCTACAGGGGGCCGATATGCGACGATTCAGAGTTATACCTCAGCGCCGGCGCTGGAGGGGGTTACGTATTCGAAAACGTCCGGTCGGACTCCGGAATTCCGACAAAAAGAATCGGTGGCGGCGAGGACGAGCTCTTCGTCGGATGCGCGTGGGGGGACTTTAACTGCGACGGTTATGAAGACCTCTTTATACCCCAGATATACGACGACGTCCCCTACGCTTTCTCATACCTCTTCCGCAACAACGGCAACGGGACATTCACCGACGTCTCGGCCGAGGCCGGCGTGTCGGTCTGGGACACCTACGGGGGCTGCTGGTGCGACTACGACGAGGACGGGGACCTCGACCTGATCACGGGTGGAAAGGGTGTGGCGACAGCCGGCGCCCCGCACGAGATTCACCTCTTCAAGAACCTGCTCAATGAAGAAGGGGACACGAGCTGGCTGGAGCTTGAGCTGGTCGGTACGAGATGCAACGCCGCAGCAATCGGCGCCCGCGTCCAGGCCACCGTTGATGGGATGACCCAGATGAGGGAGGTCCAGGGCGGCATGGGAGCCCACTCTATGCAGAACTCGATGAGGCTGCACTTCGGATTCCCCGGCAGGCCTCGAAGCGCTGACCTGAGCGTCCGCTGGCCTGACGGCAGCCTCCAGGAGCTGAAAGGGGTTGCCTTGAACAGAATATTAAGGATAGTGCAGGGCGCAGGGTGGCAGCCGGACCTCAGCGTTGAGAGACTCACTATCTCGCCTGCCGTACCGGTCGAGGGGGACGAGGTCACAATTCTCGTCACAGTGAAGAACGCGGGAGCAGGGGCCGCGGAGAGGTACAGGGTTTCGGTTTATAGGGACGATGTAGTGCCCTCGAACAGACTGGGGGAATTGGAGATAACTACCCCCCTCCCGAGCGGCGCCTCAGTGGACCACCCGTTCGTCTGGCGAACGGAGGGAGCATCCGGAGACCACACTGTCATCGCTATAATCGGCGACGTGAGACCGCCAGAAAGCAATACAGGAAACAACCGGAGGGAGGCGAGGGTATCGGTGCTCCCGCCGGGTTCGGGCCGTCCACCGGTCGCTCTATTGACTGTTTCTGCGGGTACCGTCAGGACGGGCGAGAGCGTCCTTTTCGACGGAAGCGGCTCATACGACCCCGACGGGAGGGTCGTGGCGTGGAATTTCGACTTCGGCGATGGCTCCTCCACGGGCTGGGTGGTGGACCCTCTCGCGCAGCACTCCTACTCGGCTCCCGGGAACTACACCACCCGGCTGTACGTTTTGGACAACTCCTCCCTCGTCAGCAGCAACGATGCTCATGCGACGGTCAGGGTTGAGCCAGCGGAGAACAGGAGGCCGGTGGCCAGAATCGTCGCCATCCTGCCCAACCCCGCAGTCGCGGGCGAGGAGATTTCTTTCATCGGCGAGGCTCGCGACGACGACGGAGTGGTGGTTGCCATCTGCTGGACCTCTGACTTGGACGGCCATCTGAGCCACCGACTCAGCTTCTCTACATCATCTCTCTCCACTGGTAATCATCGAATCACGCTCACCGTGATGGACGACAGTGGTGAGTGGTCCCCGCCCGCGGGAGCTGGACTCGAGGTACGGGAGCCGCCCAGCAACAAACCCCCAAGAGCGTTTATCGAACGAATCTCGCCGAGCCCAGCTTTGGTTGGAGAGATGGTAACGCTGAGGGGCAGGGGCGAGGACGACGACGGCTCCGTGGTCGAGTACTTGTGGAGCTCCTCCCTCGATGGTTCTCTGGGTTCCGGAGCCATCCTGACCGTCAACGGCCTGCGCGCTGGGAGCCACAGGATATCGCTAAGAGTCATGGACGATGACGGGGCCTGGTCCGGCGAAGCGACCGCAAGGCTCGAGGTCCTGAGCTATACCAAGGAGGAGGGGGCGAACAGACCGCCGAGGGCTTTCCTTTCTGTTTCCCCGCCCACGGTTCAAACTGGGAGGTCTGTCCGCCTTGACGGCTCGATGTCCACCGACCCCGACGGGAGGGTGGTGGAGTACCAGTTCGACTTCGGCGACGGCAGTGGAATCTGCTGGACCGCATCGGCCATAATAGAGCACACGTATCCCGCACCAGGCCAGTACGCGGCCCGGCTGAGGGTTAGGGACGACGCGGGTGCAGTCAGCCCATGGTCGCCAGAGGTGCTGGTCACCGTCGAAAGACCCTCCGGCACTAAACAGCCCCTAAGTCCGCTCCTCCCCGGTCCAGGGACTCTCACCGTGGCCCTTGCGATATCGGCGGCCGTGGTTTTTGTCCAAAGAAAACGCCGGGGGAATACGAGGTACGCTCTCAGCCGCGGACCCCGTACCGCTCTCTATAGACCAGGGCGTCTAAGGGCTTTTTGGCACGGTGAGGGGGCTCCTCCGCCGGATACCCGACCGTGAGGAGCATTACTACCTGCTTCTCTGCCGGAATTCCGAGTAGCTCCTTCACTTTTTCCGGTCTGAAGGAGCCGATGTAGCACGTACCCAGACCAAGTTCCACTGCCTCCAGGACCATGTTTTCCATCGCGAGCGCAAGGTCCACACGGGCCCATTTTGCGGTCGGGTCGTCCACGCCACAGATTACCACTGGGGCCTCCGCGATCTGCCTTTGGTTGTTGCACGCGGGAACCAGAGCCTGCCTGCCCTCTTCCGATGTCACAACAACGAGCTCCCAGGGCTGGAGGTTCATGCCGGAGGGGGCCAGGCGTGCCGCTTCGAGCAGCTTCAGGAGTTTCTCTGGCTCCAATGGCCTGTTCTGGTATCTGCGAATTGTTCTGCGCTTCAGAATGGCCTCGAACACTTCCATGGCCCACAAATCCAAGACTTAATATAAAAGGATTCCAGCGCGGCAATCATGCCCCGCGTCGCAAAGCTTTATTAGTGGCACGCTTCTGCTCAGGCGATGATGCGCCTGATGTGCTGGGGGAAAATCCACCGGGCCACAGTCACGGGTGCTGTGGTGGACTACGTCGGCTCGATCACGATTGACGAAGCCCTGCTCGAGGCTGCGGACATCCTGCCCTACGAGCTCGTCCAAGTTTACGACCTTACCAACGGAGCTCGTCTAGAAACCTATACCGTACCCGCGAGCAGAGGTTCGGGGACAGTGGAGATGAACGGCGCCGCGGCGAGGCTGATCCGGAAGGGGCATAAGGTGATAATTGTGAATTATGTCTGGATGGAAGAGGAGCAGGCTCGCAGGCACAGGCCCAGAATCGTGCTCGTCGACTCTAAGAACAGGCCTGTGGCAGCGAGGAAGGGTCAGTCTGGCGGCGCCCCGGGCCGACTCTGACGGCGAACGCCGGAGCTGCGGCACTGAGCGCGTTGCGAAGGGCCCGGGCCACGGGGTAAGAGCGGGGCTGGGACAACGGCGGAAATGACACCTTTGCTTTGGATTGTGCTGTCGGGAGTTCTCTTCGGGAGCCAGTTCATACCCCAGAAGTACTGCCCGGCCTTCCCTACAGGAGCCTATAATGTCTCAATGGCCCTCGGCATCGCAGTCACAGGTGGGATCTTTTTTGGCGTCGCGCAAGGACCCGCACCCACGCTGCCACTTTTCTCTCTTGTGGCTACTGGAGGATTGTGCTGGGTCATCGGCAATTATCTCCTGATTTTCGCTGTCCGGAGGGCGGGGATGGCGAGGCCCTTTTGCATAATCAACCTAACCTCAGTCCTCTCCTTCATCGGGGGAGGGTGGCTCCTGGGCGAGTTGGGAGAGGTTTCCATGGCAAGGCTGGCCCTGATGGCACTGGGGGTCGCTCTCGTTGTGGTCGGCTCAGCTCTCATCAGCCTCATATCAGAAGACCGGGGGGAGATTTCGGTCGCGGGCGTGACTGGAGTAGGTGGAGGAAGGACGATGAGAACTGGTGGTGAGAGGAGGGGGATCGCGGCGGCCTTTGTCGCCCCCTTCTTCTTCGCTGTCTTCAACGTCGTCATCGCCCAAGCAATCAACCATGCGGGCGTCGCGCCCGGTCCGGCGTTTATTTCCTTCTCTCCAGGAATCATAATCGGAGCGCTCGCTCTGGCGCTCCTCCCGGAGGGGGGCGAGAGCCATTGGTCGCCCTCCGTGACCGAACCCGGAATTCTGGCATGGCGGAGGGCCCCTCTGAGGTGGCATGGCCTGGCCCTCTCTCAGGGAATAATATGGGGCACGGCGATGGTGTGCGTTATGATAGGGTGGCTCGGGACGGGTCTCGCGATAGGGGTTCCGGTGGGGCAGGGTGTGATAACACTAGTCAGCGCGCTATGGGGTCTTCTGGTTTTCAAGGAGCTCGAGCGGCTGAAAGACAGGCGCCGCTCCGGTCTCCAGTTCTTGGCTGGCGCAGCCCTGACCGTGTCTGGAATAGCCTTCATTGTGCTAGCGTAAGAGAGTTTGGCTCCCTCGTGGAGTGGTGCGATAGGATAGCCTCCGATGGGAAACGGCTGGCCGCTCTGAAGGCCGCTCTAACAGAGTTCCCGGGCTCTTGGAGGTGAGAAGAGTCTCACTCGATTCCGAGAAGGTCCACGACAGTTCTCTGCGCTATAAACTTCTTCGCGAGCTCGATGAGTCTTGTCATATCCTCCACTGTCTTCGCGCTCCGCTCCGCCTCTTCGAAAGCCTGCCTGTATTTGGGGTCTATTAGCTGGGCGAGGTAATTCATTGCGACCTTCATCTGAATCATGCGATCAGTCCGGCCAAGCTCCTCTTCCAAGCTGGCGAGCGGGTCGCTCTCCGACTTCTTGGGCACGTCCGGTGGCTTGCTGCCGATCATCTCACGAGCCCTCCCTTTCTACGGTCTCCAAATGCAACTCGGGGCTATATAACCATAGTGGTCGAGCGCGCGCCCGGCATTTCAGACCTCTCGCACCGCCTAGTTGCCCCCTCTTCTCTCCGCCGCCTCAGTCCCTCGGTGCCCCTATAGCGAAATACCTCACCCCGGCGAGCTTGAGCTTGCGGGGCTCAACCGTCCTCCTTCCATCAATAACTATTGGTCTCTCCATCAGCCTTATGTAAGCGGAGGCTGGAATTCGGCGGTACTCGGGCCACTCAGTCTGGAAGACCACCGCGTCCCTTCCCTTGAGAGCGTCCAGAGCCGTCTCGGCATACTCGATGTTGAGTCCGAATTCCTTTTTGAAGTTCTCCATCCCATGCGGGTCGTGGGCAATCACCCGCGCTCCTCTGGCCAGAAGTGCACGGATGAGTGGCTCCGCCCTCGAGTTCCTGACGTCGTCCGTGCCAGGCTTGAAGGTCAGTCCTAGCACCGCCACAGCTTTTCCTCTCAGGTCCCCCAGCGCCTCTTCGGCCAGCTCGACCACTCTCAGTGGCTGCTCCTCGTTCTGGCGCAGCACTGCCTCGATTATCCTGCTCCGGGCGCCGACCTTTCTGGCCACCCTTGCCAATGCCAGGAGGTCTTTTGGAAAGCAGGAGCCTCCGAAGCCCATGCCTGCCCGAAGGAATTCGCGCCCTATGCGGGAATCGAGCCCGACGCCCTCCATGACCTCATACACGTCCACATTGAATTTCTCGCACAAGTTTGCCATTTCGTTCGAAAAGGCGATTTTGGTAGCGAGGAAGGAGTTGGAGATGTATTTCACGAGCTCGGCCGCCGTGAGCCACATCCTTAGCTTTGGGCACCTCTTTCTCGAGTAGAATGCGAGGAGATTGTCGCCGCTTCGCCTGTCGAGCTCTCCTATTACGATTCTGTCAGGCTTAAGACTGTCCTGCAGTGCGTCGCCCTCCCTCAAGAACTCGGGGCACATGCAGGCCCCAAAGTCCCCGGGCTGGGCGCCGGAATAGCGCGCAACGGTCGGGACAACGAACCCTGCTGTCGTATCCGGGGGGACGGTGCTCTTGACCACGACGACGTGATAGCCCTTTCTGTCCCTCAAGCCCGTACCAATGAGACGGGCGGCCTCGCTGACTTGTCTGAGGTCAGCGGAGCCATCCCTTCTTGACGGAGTGCCAACGCATATAAACGACATCTCCGAGGCAGCTACCTCACGCTCGATATCTGTGGAGGCACTCAGCCTCTTTTTCGAGACCATCCTTCGCACTGCCTCCTCAAGGCCCGGTTCATAGAATGGGGCCCTCCCGGAGCGAAGCGCCTCGACCTTATCGTCGGCAACATCCAAACAGATGACTCGGTGGCCGTCCAAGGCGGCTGTGGCACCTGTGACAAGGCCGACGTATCCAATGCCGAGCACAGCCACTCTCATATCCCATCCCCCTTTCCATCGAGACCTCTCTTCGATTTCCCGCCGTTCACCCCCCGGCCACGAAAGGCATTATGGATAGAACGTCTCCGGATTTAAGCCTGAGGGTTGGCTCCGGGAACTCCAGCGCCCTCCCGTTCAGGACGAAGACTAGAAATCCGGCCGCCGGGTCGCTCAGGCGCTCTCGGAGCACGGGCCACCTTCTCCCGAGCTCCGTCAGGAGCTCTCCAAGAGTTCCCCAGGTGATGCTGACTAGGACTCTCTCGGTGCCGGTGTCTCTCGCGATGCCCCCGTAGAACCTGACCTCGCACTCCACCACACCTCGCGCCCGCCCCTCTCCCCCTTCCTCCTCCTCCCGCTCTGCCCTTCCATCCTCAGAACCTGTTTCTCTCTCCGTCATCCCCAGCCCATCCAACCCCATAAAGCGCCCCGTCTCACTATCGCTTTTTGTTGCTGAACATCTGCTCCTGAACAGTCTGGCCTATCGAACGGTGCTCCAATATCATGCCCCAGGGCACCCGAAACCCTCCTCAACCGCTTCTGAACTTCCTCCTACCCGCGTGCTCTCGTCACAGGTGCTTTTTCAGCAGCTCCATCACATCTGGGAAATCGATTCCGAGTTCCCTGACTTTCTCTGGAGTGGGTATTCCGTTCTGGGTCCAGCCGCGCCTTTGATAGACCGCGTCCATGAGCCTCTCGTACTGCTCCTCCCGGTATCTGCGCAGCGCGGCGAGCTTCTCCTTCGTGCTCTTTCCCTCGGGGTTCATTATCCCATTCTCAACCAGCTGTTTGTCGTACCGGTCTCTTCTTGACTCATATTCTTCCTCGGTGACCGGGCCCATCGCGCGATAGGGAATTCTGTCATCCTTTCTTGTACCGAAGCCCATCCGCAGGTTGAACAACCTCTGGAAGTTGTAGACCCGCTCGCTCATCTTAATTAGGTCGTCGGGCGTGGCCTTCCTACCCGTGGTTGCAGTGAAGTACTCCGCGTACCACTCGACGTGCTGCATTACCTTTGCCGGCTCTGGGGTGTTTTTATTCTCTGGGGGCACTATGTCGTTCCAGGGCAGCTTGCAGAGACCGTTCAGGCCGAACCAGGTCCTCCACATTGGGAACCAGTGGAGGGCCTCGGCCTTCTTCTCGAATGTGGGGAGGTAGCCGTGGACCATGTCCAGGAATATCAGCCAAGCCTCGTCATGCTGCGGCCCCTTCAGCGCCAGTCCATATCCTCCCTGCTGAGCCAGCGATTCTTTGGTTATATACTCGGAGAACTCGAGACCCTTCGCTTCCATGCCTATATCAGCCATAATCTGTGGGTCGGCTCCGAAGTGGGCGGCGAAGTATTGCTTCATCCTCCTGACCCCCTGCCCCACGATCTTACCAAAGCCCTCCCCCCAAGCCACTTTATGCAGGAGCTCAAGGGCGGCATCCGCGTTTCCGAACCTCAGCTCAAGGCCGTCGGTGTGTTCCTTCTTAATCAGGCCCATCTCATAGCACTCCATCACGAAGGCGAACCCCGTGCCAACCGATATCGTATCGAGGCCGTAGGTGTCGCAGTAGAAGTTCATTTCGATAACGAAGTTAGGGTCGAAGACACCAAGATTGGACCCGCAGCCCGCGATGGTTTCATATTCGGGTCCATCGACCCAGACCCTCTCTCCCTTGTAGGGTCCGGTTCTCGGAACGAAGTCCTTCACCGTGTGCGAGCAGGCGACCGAGCATCCGACCCAGCAGCCGTCGTAGCCGGGATGGAATATTCTCCTGAAGACCTCCTTGCCGAGTTTCGGGGCGTCAGGATGGCTCCCGTACCGGAAGTTATGGACAGGGAGGAGGTCGTGGTCGTTCATGATGGTCACAAGATGCGTCGTTCCTATCGTGGACATCTCATTCTGCTTGGGGTCGAGTTCCCGAATCTGCGCGTTGTACCTCCTGCCTCCCTTCTTCAACGTCTCGGGGTCCGCGGGGTGGTTGATATCGGGTTTCATCTCCGAGAACTTGGCCACCAGCGCCTTGAGTCTCTTGTTCCTCATGACGGTCCCGAGACCTCCCCTGCCGGCCTGCTTGCTGCGGTAAGATTTGCGCGCGAGGTCGTAGTAGGAGAAGTTCAGGCATCCCCAGAGGCTGTGCTCAGCGCCCCTCCCGCTAGTGACCGACGCAACTGACCTAGGGTTACCCTCCCCGTATCTCTCACCGAGAGCAGGGGCGAGCAGGTGTGTGTCGAGGGGGAGGCCCTCGGCCTCCTCAATCCTGACCTCCCTCCTGTCTCCATCCACGACAATGATGGAGTCTTTTGCCGCCCTGCCCTGCACCTCGATAGCGTCGAAGCCGCAGAACTTCAGATAGGGGCCGAAGAACCCGCCGACGTTCGAGTCCATTACGGAGCCGGTCAGTGGGGAGATACTAACAACAATGCTCTTTCCAGAACCGGGGTAGAGGGTCGTTCCACCGAGCGGGCCGGAGGCTATGCAAAGCTCGTTCTCCGGGTCGTCCCATCTTATCACCCTATCGCGGGGGAGTGAGTTCCAAAGAAGCCAGAGGTCGAATCCCCTTCCCCCTATGAACGTCTCCTTCATTCTTGCGTCAACGGGCTTCTCCCGGAGCTCGCCGGTAGAAAGGTTGATGTAAAGTGTCCTGTTGTTGTAGCCCCTCTCAATGATTCCCGGTTTATAGTTCATAATCGCTAGAGCCACCGAACTCCCCCATAGGGTCTGAATACCTTCCTTCAATATAGATTTTATCGCTCCGATACTCCCCCCAGGTTAGCATCGAAAATCCACCAGACCATCCCGGAGAAAATACATTAGCACCCCTTCCCTCCCCACAAACCTCTGTCTCCCATCGGAATTCTCTCTCTCCGGGCAAGGTAGCTCAATCCTTGATAGGAAAGTCCATATTAAACAAGGCCCATTAACCAATCTTACGGCACGCCCTGTGAGGACATTGAGGAGCAGTCGCAGCTCATAATGTGTGGCTGCGGGGGGAAGGAATGCCGCAAAATATGGTCTCCCGGAGTTGTTGTGATAATGAAATCGCTACTCACTCAGAGCCCCTTCTCTCTTCCCCAGCGATGTTCGTAGTTCTCAATCATCCTTGGAAAGCCTCGGAATCGGCCCTTCGGAGGTGCTCCCTTTCGTGTGAAAGACGAGCAGCCTGTCGATGTCTCGAAACTCTCGCTCTTTTATCATTGAGGGACTCATGACTGTCAGGGCAGTCACCACTCCCGCTTCGAGCAGATTGTGGAAGTGTGTATCGAGGGATGGGGGGCCCTATGGAAAGCGGGTGTGGACGAACCATCGTAGTAGGCTAATCGGTCATCTCCAACACGATTCCCATCTCTTGGATGTTCGTTACCCCCTCAATGGAGTGGAAGCCCCTCTTAAGCCCACGATTCCGATGTCATTGAGCCAAATTACCCACATCAAGACGGGGTTAAGAGGCACAATGGCATCCACAAGGGACGGAACCCGCATTCTCTCCTATTGAAGCTTTGACCTGAACTACAATATCGGGGACGGGATATTGATAGGCATAGTTGGGGCCCTTCATTTCCCGCTCCCCTTTACCTCCGGAGGCTTTTCTTTTACGTAGTGGGGCTATTCGTGGCAGCCACTCGCTACAAGGATGGGTTTTACAGCAAACATTTGCGCTAGGCTCCGGCGACGATAGGGATTGTGGAAGCGTTGAATATCTCAACGAGCTGCTTTCTATCAAATCTATCCAGCTGGTCTTCATCCGGCGCGCTGACGGCATTTGTGTTCCCAGCCCAGGGAGCGGCGTGCCACCTTGAATTCCCTTATTATCAGCAATTCGCGCACCCCGGCTCTACACTCAACTTCTTTTTACCAAACCAGTGCCTTGGGTGGATTGCGGGGCTGGAGTGCGCACGCGCTACCATTCCCATACTGAAGAGGAGGAATTGTAAATACTAGGCTCTGGTATCCAGGCCAGTTCCGGAGGTTTCGTAATATCAGGGCCTAATCAATCGGGAGAACCGTCACTGCCACAGGCAAGATGTGGTATCTGTCCAGCTCGGCGTACATAGCCTTTAGGTTCTCGAAGACCTCCTGGACTGGTGTCCCGCCGAGTAGGTCGTTGATGCCCCCTAGAAGGATGCATACGTTGGCACCACTCCGCGCCACATCCCTGTGCAGGCGGAGCATCATTCCATCGGTCGTGTCGCCGGACACCCCAAAATTAAGGACTTTAACGCCGGGCCTTTTCAGGTAGTGCGTATATGGCTCCCACTCGTTCTCCGTGCGGCTGTTGATGTGGCCTGGGTAGCCCTCGGTAATGCTGTCGCCCAGACAGGCGACGGTTGTGCCCGGCCTCAGCAGATCCACAAGCTCGATAGCGAGGAATTCCCCCAGACGTCTGTAGCCCGCCGCATTAAGATGCCCCCCATCCCCATATGAATACTCTCTCTTCAGTCGCCCAGCGCCGTCGTCGAAAACTGGATAGGCATCCGCCAGCCTTATTCGGGCTCCCCTGCAGTGACTGCGAATCAGCTCATTGAGCCGCACTATTTCCTCCATATTATAACACCGATCGCCCGCAACGGACGCATTGGCCCTTCCTGTGGCCGAAAGCGCATTGTCGGCAGAGGCGCGCCGGAACCCGAAGGTTTCCGACCCACGAGCCGCATACGACGCACTCCTCCTTCTTCGCTCCGAAAGAGCACTCGCGGCAAAGCACAGCATCAACGCCGCCACTCCCGATCCACTCGCCGCATCTGGCGCAAGACTCACCCTTTGCCCCAAAACTGCACATCTTGCAGAGCAGAGCCGTGACCGCCATCCAGATACCAGAACCCCATTCCTTCTCTGATATTTCTGGTTTGCGGGTAAATTCCAGGCCGTCAATTCTGCTGGAGTTTACCTAGACCCTATGTGTCGCTGGGTGTTGTCTCTCCGGTTTAAAGGTAGGTATGCCGCGGCGAGCGCCGGCCGAAAAGCACTTCATGTAGGTGATTTCGATTTTCAGCTATTTTTATTGAAATCGAACCCATATAAGCCTCAGTAAACCCTCGTCGACTGCACGGGTTAAAAGCATGAAGAATTCAGAATATTCTTCAGAATAGAATATTGAAATCTGCAATGTAATTATTATTTAAATGATTAAATATTATATCTATAATAATTAATTTATCTCAGGGTTATTTTTCGATTTTTAAGTGTGTTAGTTTTTATCAAGAAAGGCCTAAATATTTGATGTGAGAAATATAATATATGGTCTCAAAAAAAGCCAGAGTGGAGGTGATGTAAATGTTCAGGAAGGAGAAGAAAAAGGAGCAGATTGTGCCTGTTTCGAGAACCGACATTTCCAGCAGGGATCTCTTCAGCCTCTGGAGCGACATGGACCAGCTTTTCAATAGCTTCAGGAGCTCGATTGACAGTCTTTTCTGGCCGAGCGAAGCTCTCAGGAGGCCTGAACTCGCGGGGCTGAGGCAACCCCTGATGGATATCGAGGACACGGGCAAGGAGTTCAGGGTAACCATTGAAGTCCCCGGGTTCAAGAAGGAGGACGTCAAAGTGGAGGTCTCCGGGTCCACCGTGGAGGTTTCGGCGGAGCGGAAGCAGGAGACGGAGGAGAGGCGGAGGGATTACCTCAGGAGGGAGAGGAGCTCCTCGAGCCTCTACAGGTGCTTCGAGCTCCCCGCCGAGATTCTTCCGGACAAGGCTGAGGCGCGGATGGAAGACGGCGTGCTGGAGCTGGTTCTGCCCAAAAAGGAGCCGACGGAGACCGGGAGGAGGGTAATAGCGGTGAAATAGACTCCCCTCCTCCACCTTTCCCTCCACCGGCCCCGGGATTTGCCTTCCCGGGGCCCGCATCCTCTCAGGGCTCCGATTCTCGGCAAGGAGCTAGCCAGCTCTCCCGAGCGAGGACATAGTCTCCGCCAGCTCGCGCTCCAGAGCCGAGGCGATCGCCTCCATACGCTCTTGCGTTCTCGCTTCGGCAAATAGCCTGACAAGAGGCTGAGTGTTGGAGGGCCTGACCATCCCCCAGCCGTCTTCGTAAATTACCTTCAGGCCGTCGGTCGTGTCAACTTTGTCCCCAGCTTTCCTATGCCTCACAATCATGGCTTCCACTGCCTGGAATTTAAGGCTGTCGGGGCATTGAATACCTTTTTCTGTCATCGGGTAGGATGGAATTCTGTCCAGCATTTCAGAGAGCGGGACTTTCTCTTCCGATAGAATTTCCGCGAGCTTCACGGACGTGAGAACGGGGTCGTCGAAGACCCAGAAGTCCGGGATAAAGTAGTGGGCAGAGACCTCCATTGCGAAAACCGCTCCATGTCTTTTAATGGCCTCGGACACGAATACATCTCCGACCCTAACCCTCATCACCTCCCCCCCGACTTTATGAATCTCGTCTTCCACTATCATCGAGCACGGCACGTTCGCTATTACCCTGCCTTTTCTCTCCTTGAGGAGGCGCTTCGATATTATTATTCCAATCTTCTCGACCTGCGCAACTCGCCCGAGCTCGTCCACGAAAACCACCCGGTCCCCGTCGCCGTCGTATGCCGCGCCGAAAGCTGCCCCCGAGGATCTGACGAGCTCCTGGAGCTGGCCTAGATTTCTCTCCGTGGGATGGGGGGAGCGGCCGGGGAAGGTGCCGTCGGGCTCGCCGTTGACCACCTCTACCTGAGCCCCAAGCTTTTGGAAGAGCGTGGGTGCCGTAAGGGCAGAGGCGCCGTTCCCGGGGTCGAGAGCCACCTTCATTCCGCCCTCCAATTCGGTCCTGTCGAGTATGAACTCGATGTATTGGTCAATTACGTCTTGCGCAACCAACTCGGAGATTCGGCCAAGCCACCTCCAGTCGGCTTTCCTGAGCGCCGTTCCGAAGAATAGATCCCGAACCGTCGTGTTGTCGTCGGTGTAGCCCGTCCCATCGGGGTGGCGGAAGCGGACGCCATTGTACTCGGGCGGGTTGTGGGAGGCGGTGATGTAGGCTCCGGCGTCAAAGCGCATGTGGAGGGTCGCGAAATTCGCGGTCGGAATCGGTACGAGGCCAACCGAAACTACATCGCACCCCGTCATCGCCAGCCCGGCCGCGAAGGCCTTCTCGAGGGAGGGGCTGCTCGTCCTAACGTCCCTCCCAACGCAGACCCTCTTGTCGCCTCCCAAGTGGGTACCGAAGGCCGCGCCGATTCTGGCCATGACTTCCGCCGTCAGCTCCGCGTTGACGACGCCGCGCACATCATAGGCCCGGAATATGCCCGCAAGGCCATTCTTCGCCATAGTTGGGTGAATGGCTTCTGTGGTAAATGACCTTTGGCCCCGGGGGCCACCACCTTCAGAGGCCTCCCGGAGATGAGTAGCAGGAGGAGCGGGAGTACCAAGGAGAGTTCGCCAACCGATGGGCCGAAGGCCCAAAGGCGCAAGACCATAAAATAAATAGCAGCGTGGAGCATAATCCACGGCGGAGAGCTAGGCCGATGCCCCATGAGAGCAGGTACGAAAGGTTCTTCGTTGACATCGAGAGGATGCCTGCGGGGGTCAGGGTCGTTGGGAAGGGGTTCGTAGGCGGAAAGGCCCTGGGGCTGATTTTCGCCGCGCACGCCAGAGAGTTCGAGGGCGAGCCCCTCTCGGACTTCCCGGAGCTCGTCGCCTTCCCTGAGTCGACAATAATCACCACCGACCACTTTGACACCTTCATGGAGGAGAACGGCCTCAGGACGGCTGTCCAGGAGAAGTGCGACGGCGCCATAACGAAAGCGGAGATGGCGAGGAGGTTTGTCGGGGCAGAGCTCCCTAGTGACGTCGTGTCGGAGCTCCGCAGGCTCCTGGCCGTCGAAAAGAGGCCCCTCGCCGTCCGCTCTTCCAGCTACCTCGAAGACGACCCCAGGCACTCTTTCGCAGGCATCTACGAGTCCTACTTCATTCCCAACCGGGGCTCGCTCGAAGCCCGCCTGCACCAGCTCGAGACAGCTATCAAGTTGGTATACCTTAGCACCTTCGGTGAAAACGCGCGAGAGTATAGGCTAAAGCACCGCATAAGCTGGAAGGAGGAGAAGATGGCCATCCTTATTCAAAATTTGATAGGCAAGGAATATCCCTCCGGCCTCTACTACCCCCTCATTGCGGGCGTCGCCTTCTCAAAGAACTTTTACCCATGGAGCGATGCAATCAGCACCGACGACGGCGTGGCGAGAATCGTGATGGGGCTGGGGACGAGGGCCGTCGGCAGGTACTACGCGCGCGTGTTCACCCCCGCTGCCCCTCACTTGAGGCCGGAGGGGACTGGCGTCCCCGAGATTCTCCGCTATTCTCAGTCGGAAATAGACGCGCTCGACCTCAACACGGGGGCTCTCTCCACGCGAAGACTAGAAGAGCTGAAGTTTGAGAACGAGCTTCTCCCGGAGGTCGCCCAGCTCTTGATCGAAGGCTCCTACATCATGGACGCCACCGGCAGAATCGGCGAGGACGATAAGCTCATATTGACCTTCGACCCAATTCTGAGGAGCGGCTCGCCCTTCCCATTCGTCAGGGTCCTTAGGAGCCTCCTCACCAACCTCCAGCGCGTTTTTGGAATTCCCGTAGACATGGAATTCGCTCTCAATCTGGGCGGGGATGATAGGTTCTATATCCTCCAGGTCAGACCCCTCGGTGGCAGGCTCGAGCACCGGCCGGTCAGCCTCCCGGCGAGGGTGCCGAGCGGCAGCGTGATTCTGCGCAGCAGGAACGTGCTCGGCAACGGGCTGAAGAGAGGTCTCAGGTACATAGTCTATGTTCCCCTCGAGAGGTACCGGTTCGAGAGGGGGCACGCGATAGCGAGGAGAATCGGCGAGATCAACAGAACTCTTGAGAGGGAGGGCTACGTGCTAATCGGCCCGGGCCGGTGGGCCACGACACATCCCGAGCTCGGAATTCCGGTTGACTACGCCGAGATCTCCAATGCGCGGGTAATTGTCGAATGCTCCTACGGCTCCTTCACCCCGGAGCTCTCGTACGGCACCCACTTTTTCGGGGACATGGTGGTCTCCAATGTTCTGTACATTCCCGTGTTCCCGGAGAAGGGGGACGTTCTCAATACCGCCATTCTCAAGCAGCGAGCGTGTGTCGTCGAGCCGGACCTGTGGCTCGTCGATATGAAGAGTGGCGTGGATGTGTATGTTGATGGAAGGACCAGGACGGGTCTTATCGTGAGGAGCGGGGGAAAGGGGGCGATGGGGGTTTCGGAGCGCCCGGGTGGAAGGAAGGAGGGGGCCGGGACGATGCGGAGGCGCGAGCGGCAGGGAAGGGGAGGAAGAAGCGGGCGAAAAGGCCAGGGGGGCCCCGGAGCGATGGAATGCGGATGCCAGGAGGACCGGCGGGAGCGGGGAGGGTCATGACGGTCAGGGAAATCAGAATTCTGCGCGACGGCCACTTCGAGATAGATAAAGGGCTCATGGTCTACCTGAAGACGGCCTACTACGGCCAGACATACCTAGCGCCCATCAGACCCCTCCTGGTCAGGACATCGGAGGGGAATCTTCTCGTGGATACGGGTCTTGGCGACATCGACGAGAAACTCAGCAGACTCTATCGAGTTCACAGGGATTCCTCTCTACTGAAAAGCCTCAGCGCCGAGGGCTTGGTTCCCAGGGATGTATCGCTCATCGTGAACACCCATCTCCATTTCGACCACGCGGGGAACAACTCCCTCTTCCCGAACGCGGAAATATTCGTGCAGAGAAGGGAGCTAGAATTCGGCCGCAACCCGCCTAGATTTCTCAGAGGGGGCTATGTTAAAGATGTCTTGGAGGCACCCAACATCAGAGCGATTGAGGGGGAGAGGGAGATTGTAAGGGGGGTCTCAGTGATTCCCACGCCAGGCCACACTGCGGGCCACCAGTCCGTCGTTATCGAACTCGGTGAAACACGGTACGTCTACACAGGCGACGCATCGCCTGTCAAGGAGAACTGGGAGAGTGGCGTCCCTTGTGGAATTCTTCTGGACCCGGTCGCGGCGAGTGCGTCGATTGAGCGCCTAAAGAGCTTGGGCGCGAGACCGATATTCAGCCACGATGAGCAATGGGAGTTCTGAGAATCGTGGCTCCACTCCACAACAGCTTTGTACCGGCAGAGGGACGGAGAATTGATTAGGGCCCGCATAGGACTAGCGCATCAATCGAGCTGGCCTGGAAATCGGGAGGCATACTCAGACCATCAACGTCTTCCCTTGAAGAGGAGTAGGGTATCTACCTACTCCTCCTCTCCAGTGTACCTGTGCTCCTCCTCCTCGAGCGTGCACTCGTCTCCGTTGAAGTAGGCGCACATGTCGCAGCAGTCGCTGCGGTCCTCGCAATCATCGTACTTCTCACAGTGTCTGCAGCAGGGCATGCTCCACGGAGGGCGGAGCGCGCTTCAACGCTATAAATCTTTGCGGCGGAATCCCCGGCGCAGGATTGTGAATAGAGGTGCTCGGGTTTTACTCAGAATCAGAGAAGGCCCATATCCAGAATCTCGACGCTCTGGACCCTCGGAATAGTCTCGAGAGCTCTCTGTATGGCGTCGGGCCCCCCCTCAGCGTCCTTCATCTGGACGACGACATTCAGCGCCCTTAGGCCGAATGCGATGTCCTTCGTCTCGATACCCCTGAGCCTGACGCCCTCCGGAATTCGCCTCTTTACCTCCTCCCTCATCGTGTCCATGTCCACGTCTACACCGTCGGGGAGGAGCCTAAAGAGCACCAGAACCTCGCCCATGAGCTCACGGCCCCTGAAAGCCACAGGCCGGGCATACATAGTCCACACTCTGGTCCCGGCACTGCTTGCATCGTCCAATTGTTGCCCCGCCGCACTGCGGACAGCTGAAGCTCACGCTCCCCTTCTCGACTAGTCTCACGCCGCAAGATGAGCAGCTCTCGGCCCTCACCATGTTATGACCGAGGGCTGATTACACCTCATTGATATAATAATTTTTACCCTCCTTGGCAAGATAATAGTTTTTCTAATTTTCTATAATCCGACAAATTATAAATATTGATTAATTATTGTGGTTCTGTATGTTCGAGAATGCTCGAGGCGAAGTGCGCATTGTGATTTCGATTTCAGTTATAGTGGCGATGGTGCTCTCCGCCCTACCAGCGGCAGCAGCCGCTTCTCGGTCTGAAGGGGGAGCCATCCAGCGTGCCATAATAGACAACGCCAACAACTTAATAATTCCCGCGGGTGAGGAATATACCCTATACGGAACTCATACCTACAAAGATTCTGTTCAGATTGACGGCACCTTAAAACTCAAGCCCTACGACGGCTCAGATGAGAAGACCGGGACGTTGGTCATATACGCCAAATCGATAACCATCGGGCCCACCGGAGCGATTCTGGGCGATGGAAGAGGCTATGGAGGTGGGGGAGGAGGAGGGAGCGAGGGAGGCAAAGGAGGCACTGGTGGCCAGGGCGGGGACGGCGGCAGGCCGACCGACTACTACGCCAGCGGCGGAGGCGGGGGCAGCAATGGTGGACAGGGCGGCCCCTCGGGTGGATACTCCGAGTTCACCCCCGGAAAGGCCGGAACGGAGAGCAAGGGCGGCGACGGCGGAGGCTGTGACAACTGGGGGGACTATGGTGGCAAGGGCGGACCGGGGTGGGGGGGGGGGGGGGGGGGGGGCGGGTGTGACTACTATGGCGGCGGCGGAGGGGGCGGCGGGGGCTCGGGCGGAAAGGACGGCAGCAATCCAAATGGCGGAGATGGGGCCGGGCCGTACGGCGGCAAGGGCGGCCAGGGGCCAACCTACAGCTATGACGGCACAAAGGATGGAGAGAACGGCGGCTACATGGCAAAACAGTCCAACGGCGACACGACCACGGACATGACCGTTGTGAAGGGCAGCGGGGGAGGAGGCGGGAGCTCGGCGCAGTACTATTGCGGCGGGGGAGGCGGGGGAGGGGCTGGCGGCGGTGCAGTCACGCTGGTATCGGAGAACGAGCTCATCGTGCAGGGCATTATTTCGACGACGGGTGGCGGCGGGGGCGGCTACTCGGTATGCTGGGGCGACGAGTACTACCGCTCCGCCAAGGGCGGTGGGGGAGCGGGCGGGGGCATCTGCCTCTCAGGCGTATCTCTTATCATCAGCGGAACCGTGGACGCTCGCGGAAGGGACAAGGACCAGCTCTCTACAACCAATGGAGGAACAGTGAAGTGCTTCTATTTTTCGAAATCAATAACGGGAACTATCAGGGCCGGAAGAATTTACTCCAACGGTCTTCCGGCAATGAGGGGGCTGATCTCACCTGAAGACGGGGCGGTAACCGGTCCCAAGCCTACCTTCAAATGGCTGAAGGGAGAGGACCCCGAGGGCGCATCGCTGACTTATCACCTTCAAGTCTCGGGGAACGAGCAGTTCACCACTACCAAGCTAGATGAGAAGGGTATCAAGGGGACCGAGTTCAAACCGACGGTGGGGCTTCAGGGCGAGTGCTACTGGCGAGTCAGGGCCAGTGACGGCTCGGGCTTCGGGAACTGGTCTGAGGTGCGTAAATTCACTGTGGATAGCTCTCCCCCAGAGTCTGCCGTAGATGAGTTGCCAGAATATGTCAATACCACTCCCTTCTGGGTGTCGTGGTCTGGAACGGACAAAGGACTGGGCCTCGCCAGCTACACGATTTGGGTGTCGGAAAACGAGGAACCCTTCAGGCCTTGGCTTGTCAACACCACGCAGACCCGCGCGCTGTTCGAGGGAAGGGATGGCTCAAGATACGCCTTCTACTCAACGGCCCTTGACCTCGCCGACAACATGGAGACCCCGCCCGCCCACCCAGACACCCAGACAATTCTGGACGCCACACCACCCACGTCAAGCATTGGCGACCTTGCCCCATATCAGAGTAAAGTAAAGTTCATGGTCACATGGAGCGGCACTGACTCGGTCTCCGGCGTGAGGTCCTATACTGTCTACGCCGCCAAGGACAGAGGCGAGTTTGAGAAGTGGCAGGACGATGTCCCTGGGGACGTAGTCTTTGCACAGTACTCGGGCGAAGAGGGGCACAGCTACTCTTTCTTCGTGGTCGCCACTGACTTCGCAGGCAACACGGAGCCGGTCCCGCCCCCACCCTCAAAAATCAAGACCACGATTGTTGATGCCACACCGCCCGTCACTAGATTCGCTCCTGAGAGACCAGTCTACGGAGAGAACCCAGTCTACATCACTCCGGGCAGCGTCATCGTACTTAAAGTGAACGAGACCGCATCTGGCGTCAAAGCTACGTATTATATGATTGACAATCGCCCCCAGCAGGACTATATCAAGCCCTTCAAGGAGACTGTGATAGGGCACCACAACATCACGTTCTGGAGCGTCGACAAAGCTGGGAACGAGGAGAAGCGAGTAAGGGTCTGGTTCTTCGTGGACAACGAGCCGCCTGTGACGAATCTAGTTCCTTTAGGACCGAACTACACTTCAGAGAGCGGGAAGCTCTACATCGCCGCCTCCACGCTAGTCTCGTTCGACGCTCAGGACAAGGGTAGCGGGGTTAATGTCACGATTTACCAGCTCGACGGGATGGAGGGGCTTACGTACCTCGGGCCCTTCAAACTGGGTAAGGGCGGGAGCCACATCATCAAATACATAACCTACGATAATCTGGGTCTACAAACCCCGGAGACGAATGTCACGGTGGTTGTGGACGATTGGCCCCCCAGCACTAGGGCGATAGGACCCACGGGACCCCAGAGCAGGACGGTCGAGATTGAGCTGAACGCCACCGACCTCGAGAGCGGTCTGGCGGACACATACTACAGAGTGACGCGGGAGGGAGAACCCCCGATGAGCTTCATTAAAGGAAGAAAAATAATTATCGACGTTAAATCGGACGGCTCCACCGATGGAAAATATATTGTCGAATATTACAGTGTTGATAATGTAGACAACAAAGAAGAGACGAGAAACCTGACAATCATCGTCGACACGAGCGGCACCCTTGAGCTAGGATTCGGGAGCGCTTCGACGAGCAAGGACAGGTTCACCGTCAAGGGCACGGTCGAGCCCGGCTCGACGGTTTATGTTAACGGGAGGCTGACCCGAGTGAACCCTGACGGTCGTTTCTCCATCGAGATAGAACTGAAGGAGGGTGCAAACAAGATCGAGGTCAAGGCGATAGACCCCGCAGGGAACGAGAAGACCGAGACCCGGACAATTACGTACAACAAACCCCTCGAGACCGGCTCCATATGGCCAGTTATTGCCATAGTGGTAACAATTGCGGTCGTGGCAGTCATCGCTCTCGTGATGGCCAGACGAAAAAAGCCGGTTGTGGCACCCCCGCCCCCCTCCCCCCCAGCGCTTACGCCTCCCCTTCCTCCGGCGCCCTGAGAGCTCTGGGAATTCGCCGGCCCGAATATAATAACAACCGACCACCTAGGGAAAAATATGAGCAGTGATATCTATTTGTTATATCGCCCAGCCGATCCCACATTGCAAAAGCGCACATTGGAAAAGTGGGCAAAACTTTATGCTATACAATTTTTGAATAGTGTTCCATAATTATTAAATAATATAATTCTTATGACTTAAACACTGAGGGATTGAGATGAAGGAACAATCTTATAAAGGGAGATCTATAATCGTAATTTTACTGGCGGCGCTGATGCTCCTGCCACTTGCACCGGCTGCTGGGGTCTCAAGTGCCGCTGGGAGTGTCGATACCGCTGGAGCCCGCGAGGTCGAGGACGGCCACAACCTGATTGTTCCGAAGGGGGAGACCTACGAGCTCTGCGGCTGCCACACATACCCAGGGAGGGTTGAGATAGACGGGACCCTCGTCGTGAAACCATACGATGGCACCGACGAGAGCACTGGAACTCTGGTCATCCGGGCTGGGAGTATATTCATCGGCGCAACCGGAAAGATTCTGGCGGACGGAAGGGGCTATGGGGGCGGAGGCGGGGGCCAGTCCGACACCGTGGCCTCGCCAGGTGGTTCAGGGGGAACCGGAGGGAAAGGTGGCAATGGGGCGGCCGCGACCAGCGGCGGAACCCCCACTACTAAAGGTGGCGGAGGGGGCGGAGGGAGCAATGGAGGAAAGGGCGGGGCGGGGAACGCAGCCGGCAGTGACGGCACCGAGTCTGGCGGAGGCAAAGGAGGAACCTGCTCATCGGCCGGCGGGGCCGGAGGAAGTGGATACGGAGGGGGAGGCGGTGGGGGTGGCTCCACGACGGTCTCGGGCGGTGGCGGGGGAGGAGGAGGCAGTGGCGGCGCGAGCGCCTTCGGTACGACGGGCGGGAAGGGCGCAGGAGAATTCGGCGGCGCGGGAGGTCCCGGCACCACGGGCACGTGCAGCGCCTCTCAGAACGGCCAGAACGGGGGCTACATGGGGCCCCAGATAAACGGCGATACCACCACGGATTTAACGGTGGTCAGGGGAAGCGGTGGCGGAGGGGGTGGTGCCTCGTCGGGTTACGGTGGGGGGGCCGGAGGGGGTGGCGCGGGAGGCGCGGCCGTGACGCTGATAGCGGAGGGCGAGCTGAAAATTCTCGGCAGTATTTCATCAACGGGCGGCGGGGGCGGAAAAGGAGGGGTCTGGGGTTCAATAATTCCGGACCCAGATGACAAAGCGCCGGGTCCCGGACCCGTGCCGGTGCAGAATACGGGCGGCTCGGGTGGTGGAGGAGCGGGAGGGGGCATTGCGCTGATGGGGATGTTGGTCACCATCTCCGGTACGATTGACGCCCGCGGGCGCCTCCAGGACACGCTCTCAACACAGAACGGTGGCTCTGTAAAGATATTCTATGCCGAAAAAACTGTCACGGGTTCCGTGCAGGGCGGAAGGGTCTACTACAACGGAAGGCCCACAATAGAAGGCCTAAGCTCGCCTGCTAACGGGAGCTATATGAAGACTCTCCCAACTCTCTCGTGGAAGGCCGGGAGCGACCCGGATGGGGATGCCTTTACCTATGCAATTCAGGTATCATCCGACGAAAGCTTCGAGACCATTCTCATTGAGCGCGCAGGTATCACTGGAACCCAGCTGAGCATCCCGGAGGATTTCAGAGACGGGACATATTGGTGGAGGGTGAGGGGCGAGGACGCGATTGGCCCCGGCGGCTGGACTCCAGCTTGGAGGTTCACACTCGACAGGGTTGCACCACAGTCCTACGTTGTGGAGCTACCCGAGTACACCACTACCTCGAGCTTCGAGGTATCTTGGAGCGCCGAGGACGAAGTGTCCGGAATATTGGACATAACGGTGTATGTGTGCGAGGACGAGAGCGGCTTCAGAGTCTGGCAGGAGCACACCCTCAAGACCTCAGAGCGGTTTGAAGGCGAGGAGGGGCACAGATACGCCTTCTACTCTGTTGCGAGAGACCGCGCAGGAAACGAGGAAGCACCTCCTCTCTCGCCTGATGCCTTCACCACAATCGATACAATCCCTCCTTCCTCCTCGATTTTGCCTCTGAGCCCCTACCAGACCGAAGCGAGCTTTACTGTGAGGTGGAACGGCAAGGACGCGACCTCGGGCATTTCGGACTACACAGTATATGTCTCGGTCGATGGGGGCTCCTTCAGCCCGTGGCTCGAGGGGACGAGAGACACGGAAGGACTCTTTGACGGAGCGGGAGGTCACGAGTACACATTCTATGTCAGGGCGAGGGACCGCGCCGGGCTCGTTGAGCCGGAGCCCTCCTCCGACAAAATGGTCAGGACGAAGGTTGACCTGAAAGCGCCGGCGACGACGCTCGCCATCGGCCAGCCCAAGTACGGGGAGAAACCTGTTTTCGTCTCGCCCTCAACGGTCATTCAGCTCACGGCGAAGGACGACTACGCCGGTGTGGGAGAGGTGCTGTACAGCCTCGACGGGGGTGCACCGACGACTTATAGCGGGCCGATAAAAGGGGCCCCGCCGGGCCACCATAACCTAACCTACTGGAGCGCGGACCTTGCGGGCAACGTGGAGGAGAAGAGAAGCGTCTGGTTCTTCGTGGACGGCGAAGCCCCCGTCACAGAACTCGTTGTCGAGGGACGGAGCTGGGCCAACAGTGGACGGACCTATCTGTCTGGCACCCATAGCATCTCCCTGCGCGCAATGGACTGGGGGAGCGGTGTGGCCAGGACGGAGGTCGGGCTCGACGGCTCGGGCTACAGTCTCTACGAGGGGCCGATCTCCTTCACCGGCGGGGGAGCGCACACCCTGAGGTTCAGGAGCCAGGACAACCTAGGGACATTGGAGGAGGAGAGAGAGCTAACCTTCGTCGTAGACACCACTCCGCCCTCGACAATTGCCCAGGTCTCGATGGAAGAACTTATTGACCAGATTGTCATATCCCTGCAGGCCCAGGACACGCAGAGCGGCGTGGCGGGCACGTGGTACCGCGTGCTGAAAGGAGAGGAAACAATTCAGGACTGGACCGAGGGTACGAGCGTCGTCGTAGCCACGCCTCTAGACCACTCGGGCGACGGGACCTACACGGTCGAGTTCTATAGCGAGGACAACGTGGGCAACAGGGAGGAGACCAAAAAGAAAGAGCTCGTCGTGGACACCCTCGCTGAGCTCTACACAGACCAGCCCGAAAAGGTTACCGTGAGCAAGGAGCGGTATGTTCTCTCGGGGAGGGTTGAGCCCGGGTCCAAGGTAACGCTCAACGGAAAGAGCATCACCGTCGGCTCCGATGGCTCATTCAGCGTCGAGCTGGAGCTAAATGAGGGCGCGAACGAGGTGGAGCTGAAGGTAACTGACCCGGCGGGGAACGAGAGGAGCGAGGTCTACAGAATCATTTACAACAGGCCTGCGACCGCCGGTGTGCCAACAATGCTCATCGGGATAGTGGCCGCTGGTATTGTCGCGATCGTGCTTGTGGCTGTCGGGCTGGTGGTGTACAGAAAGCGGAGGGCTAAATAGACTAGGCTGGCAGGCGTCAACCGGTCAGGAATTCGCCTGAACAGCCTCCAGCAGCTCGTCTTGGCATGACCCAGGTGAGACTCCACCCCATCCATACCCGGTGTAGGGAAGTGATGAAATACCGGACGAATCATCGGGAGTAATAACGGAGAATTGTAGAAGTTGAGCTATATAAACATTACAATTGTACAATAAATTCTATATCCAATTAAATTAGTGGCACTAACATGTTCGGAAAGGGAAGCGATAGCTATCGTGCGCTGCCGTCCGTTTTTCTTGCGCTCCTGCTCTTCGCTCCGGCCGCCACAGCGGGGGGAGACAGGAATTCCGAAGAGATTCGCGAGGGGCCCCGTGCGGTCACAAATGATGCAAACGACCTGATTGTGCCCGAGGGGGAAGTTTACAACCTCTCGGGGTCGCACATTTACGCCCGCAGCGTTCAGATAAACGGGACACTCAGAATCAACCCGTACGACGGAAACGACGAGAGCACAGGCCTGCTCTCGCTCCAAGCCCCGTGGATTATCGTTGGCCCTAATGGAAAAATTCTCGGCGACGGCCGTGGCTATGGAGGAGGAGGGGGAGGGCAGAACTCGGATAAGAGCGTCACGGGAGGCAGGGGCGGAACAGGTGGAAAGGGGGGTGCCGGACAGGACTCGTACTGGGGGGGAACATGGCAGGTCGGCTATGCATGCGGCGGGGGCGGCGGGAGTAATGGAGGCGCCGGAGGAAAGCCGGGAGGTTCGCCGGGGACGGAGAGCGGCGGAGGTAGCGGGGGCACGGGAAGCTGGGCAGGTGGCGCTGGCGGCACCGGTTTTGGCGGGGGCGGCGGGGGAGGCTCTGGAGGGGACGGCTCAATCACGTACTCCGGTGCCGGAGGGGGAGGCGGAGGCGGCTGCGGAGGTGCGGACGCTTCTTGGACGAGCGGGGGCAAGGGTGCCGGGCCCTACGGAGGCAACGGCGGAGCCGGGGTTCAGAGCGGGCCACCCGGTAACGACGGTGAGAATGGGGGGTATATGAAAAAAGGGGCCAACGGCGACACAACGACTGATATCTCGGTTGTCAGGGGTAGCGGGGGCGGAGGGGGAGGGACGAGCGCGGACCCGTCGTATGGAGGTGGAGGGGGCGGAGGGGGCGCGGGTGGAGCGGCTGTGAGACTGATCTCCAGCGGGGAGCTGGTTGTTCATGGGGTGATAACCTGCACCGGTGGGGGCGGCGGGGCTGGGGGTCAGGGCGGGAAGACCAAGGGTGGCAACGGCGGCGGCGGAGCGGGCGGGGGCATCGCCCTTGCAGGCAGTAGGGTTGTGATTAAGGGCACGCTCGACGCCCGCGGGAGGGAGTTCAACTCCCTCTCACTGGTCAACGGAGGGACGGTCAAGATATTTTATATGGAAAAAGACACCGCTGGAGGGGTGATTCTGGCGGGCAGGACCTACACAAACGGGAGGCCGGTGATGCAGGAGCTGAGCTCGCCCCCCGACGGGAGCGCAGTCAATGCTCCGCCCCTACTAAAGTGGGCGCCCGCGAGCGACCCGGAGGGCGAGAGCGTGACCTATACGGTCCAGGTCTCCAGCGGGTCTGACTTCTCGACTATCGTGAACGAGGAGAGCGATCTGGCCGGAACTGAATACTCCCTCTCGGGGAGCCTTGCTGATGGCGTCTACTACTGGAGGGTAAGGGCGAGCGACTCCTTCGGCCCCGGAAGGTGGTCCGAGGTCTGGAAATTCACCATTGACACCGTTCCCCCATCGTCGAGTGTCGCCGCGCTGCCCGAGTTCACCACCTCCCCATCGTTCTATGTTAACTGGAGCGGCGCGGACGACCGCTCGGGCGTCGCGGGCTACACCATTTTCGTGATGGACGATACCGGGGCTAGTACCCCATGGCTCGTTGGAACGCTCCAGACTTCGGCCAGATTCACTGGCAAGGACGGCACCGGCTATAGGTTCTACTCAGTGGCGGTGGACGGGGCTGGCAACACCGAGCTCCCCCCAGCGCTCCCGGACGCGGAGACGGTGGTCGACACCACGCCGCCGGAGTCGAGAATTCTCTCTCTAGACCCCTTCCAGAACTCCGAGAAGTTCACGGTGAGATGGTCGGGCACCGACGCCACATCAGGCGTCGCCACCTACAATGTCTTTGTGTCCGTAGACGGCGGAGAATTCGAGCCCGCTCTGGAGAACTCGACCGCCTCCTCACTCGAGTTCACCGGAGCAAACGGCCACCATTACACTTTTTTCGTGAGGGCCAGAGACAGGGCCGGCAACTACGAGCCCAGACCGACCCCAGAGAAGCATGTGAGCACGAGAGTGGACCTTCTGGCCCCCTTGACCTGCGCTACGGTGGGAGCCCCGAAGTACGGTGATGAGCCCGTGTTCATCACCACCTCCACTCAGATTGGCCTGAGCGCCAGCGACGAGGTCGCCGGTGTCGAGGCGATATTCTATCAGCTGGACGATGCGGGGGTCGAGAGATATAGGGCTCCCCTCAGCTCCCTGCCGCCCGGGTCACACAACCTAACCTACTGGAGCGTCGACAGGGCGGGCAATGAGGACCAAAAGCGAACGGTTCGCTTTTTCGTGGATGTCTCACCCCCTCAGACCGTTATAGATTTCGACGGACCTAGCTGGGTATGTGGCTCCACGGTCTATATCTCGAACGCCACACGGATAGTGCTGAGCGCCTACGACGCTGGCTCCGGCGTCGCCCTCACGGAGTTCGCTCTGGAGTCGGGCGACTACGAGCGCTACACTGGGCCAATTTCTCTCACAAGGGCCGGGACGCACACACTGCATTTCAGGAGCATGGACAACCTTGGACTGGTGGAGGATGAGAGAGTACAGAATCTCGTTCTTGACCTCGCTCCTCCTGTCACCGGAAGTAATGCACCCTCAGGGCCTCAAAACAGGGATACCACCGTGGTCTTCAGGGCGGAGGACCCAGAGAGTGGCGTGGCTGGCACTCTCTACCGCGTACTCAGAGACGGCCGGGAGCTCGTGCCCTGGACCAACGGAACGGCCTTGACTGTGCTCGCGCCCGCGGACCACTCGGGCGACGGGTGCTACACAATTGAGTTCTACAGCGTGGACAATGTGGGGAACAGCGAAGTGGCGAAATCGGTGGTCGTGAGAATAGACACTGTATGCGAGCTCGTGCTGGACGCGAAATCAGGCATGAAGCTGAAGAGCACGCGCTACACCCTCAGCGGCAGGACGGAGCCGGGAGGGAGCGTGACCGTGAACGGAGCCCGCGCATCGGTCAACACTGACGGGAGCTTCTCAGTGGAGCTGAAGCTGAGGGAGGGGCGGAATAAAATCAGCGTGAAGGCCACGGACGGCGCAAACAACACTATGATTGAGGAGATGGAGATCGCCACAGAGAAAATAGAGAGGGGGGTTACCCTCCCTGTGCTGGGAGTCGCTGTGGCGGTCGTCGCGGCGGCCGCGCTCGCAGGCAGTGTGTTTGTGCTCAAGACAAGGAAAAAATAGGGCTTCAGCGAGCGGAGCGCCCCTGCTCCATTCGCTCCTCATCCCGGTCATTCCACTCGCCGCTGGTCAGGGGCGGGAAGTCACTGGCGAAGGCTCTGCTCTTGAGAATAAAAATTCGAGGCCAGTCATGCATGGCCCCATTTCACCTTTGAACGAGAGCTGGGTAAAAAGCCTCCAATGGCCGGAGCAGAGACGCCCCAGCGATCCGGAGGGGGACTCGGTCACGTACCCCTTTCAGCTCTCCACCGACGCTGGGTTCAAACGTCTCTAGTTCGATAAGGATTGGGTGAACACCATCGTCCTTCGGGTCCCAACAGGGCATATTAATGCCGACTACCTTTGGCGCGTCGAGGTCAGCGATGGTGACGCTACGGCACCTGGTCCTAGACCTGATGCTTTCCTATCGACACCGTCCCGCTCGGCTGATGGTATCTCCACTCCCCGAGGAGCTTTACCGGCATCCTGTGCTACTGGGATGGAACGGGGGCGACGACAGGGCCGGGATTGTCGTTTTTGAAATGGTTGTAGTGGAGTCGGCTCTGGAGAAATGCACCATCCAGAAGAATTCTTTGCACACCTTCGCGCTATTTTAAGGAGCCCACGGGCCCACCTACTCATTCTTATCCATCGCCCCTGACATGGCCGGCAGAGTCGAGGAGACTCCCGCCACTCCAGACGCCTATGTCACCATAGACCTCTCCCTACCTCGTTCCAGCATGGGGCCGCTCCCGGCATACCAGACGTCCCTCCGTTTCACCGTCTCTCGGCAAGCAACACCAGAAGCAGTGTATACAAAACCCTCTTTAACCCTGATGGGTCAGGCTCCTGGGCCTATCTTTTCCAAATTCTAATCGACCAGCTTGGCTCGCATGAGTTCGAGTACTGGAGTTCCGAGCGCGGCCGAAAAGAGGAGGAGCACGCGAGCCGCAACCCGACGCAACCTCTTCGTGGACTTAGAGCCTTGAGTTACAGCCTTGAGTTTTAACGTCCCCAGCCACCCCGCCGGGTGCGTCGTCTATACAGCAGCCTCCACTTGGATTGTGCCCGCCGCAAAGGACAGCGGATGCGATATCGAGCCGGACGGAGTACCTTGCCGTAGGCGAGGGAAAGGGCGTGTATCAGGGCCCCTCTGTCCTCCGCGGCTTCGAGAAACAAACCGTGGCCTTCCGGAGCCGCGACAACCTCGGGAATTCCAAGTCAATTAGGGAATTGGAAGTCAACAGCGATTAGACGCCGCTTGTTTGGGGGCGACAAAGCTCCTGACAACACAGAAATCGCTGGTTCGAATTCCACCCATTGCCTCCGACACTTGAAGCGGCATGGCTGTAGTGTTCTTCTGGCTCCTTCGGGGAGAGACCCTCGTCCAGGGCTGGACGGGGGACGAGAGGCCCTCGTCCCTGCCACACCAGACCACTCCTTCGAGGGCAGGTGGGCGGTTGGGTTCTACGCCGGGGACAATGTGGGTAATAGAGCAAGGGTCGAGAGTTTCAGTGTAACCCTGGACGCCTGCATCTGGCGCGGGGTCAATGTGCTCACTATAATCTCACTATAATAATTACCCCGGATAGAAGCTTTTAAAGTTCACGGGAAAGACAGAGCCCTGCGCTCGGCTAGAAGTCAATGGGAGCGGCATGCTTGTGTATCCGGAGGGGAACTTAACGGTGCGCCTTTTCCTAGCCGGCAGTTGCAACACGATAGATGTCTCCGCCACGGATATCGCCGGCAATCAGGGCAGTTTGACAATTACCGTCACCCTGAAAATTCCAGCAGAGCCCCACCGTTTATTGGACGGAGGGCGCTTCCACGCTAGACGCGGTTGCGACCAATGGCGCGGCGGGTTCGTGTATGCTTGGGCTCAGTTACTGGGTAACACCGAGGTAAGCTCCAGCGGGCCACTCCAAAGGCGCCGGACTGCTCTATTCGCTCTAAGCGCGCTTGAGCAGTCCCGCCGTGTTGAGCTCGTCGTATATCTTCTGCACCGCGACCTTAATGTCCTCGACCTTCTTTGCGCCAGTGCAGACGATTTTTCCAGAGCCGAACAGAAGGGCTACAACCTTTGGCTCGTCTATTCTATACACTAGCCCGGGAAACTGCTCTGGTTCGTATTCCACCCTGTCAAGACCTAAGCTTATCGCTATGGCGTTCAGGTTAAGGTCGGTCTGTAGGTCTGAGGACGCAACTATGTTCTGGACCTCGATTTTTGGCTCTTTGCTGACTCTGATTCCGGCCTCCGAGACCCTCTGAATCACTGTCCTGATCGCAGTGTGGACGTCGTCAATGCTCTTTGCGCCCGTGCAGACGAGCTTGCCGCTGCGGAAGAGGAGTGTGGCGGTCTTAGGCTCTTTGATTCTATAAACGATGCCGGGAAACTGCTCGGGCTCGTATTCCGCCCCGTCCAGTGCCAGCGCAATTGCTTTTAGGTCAAGCTCCGCACCGACGGAGGTGGTTGCGACGACATTCTCGATTCTTATTTTCACCATGCCCGACTCCCCATTATAAATAATATAAGGGGTTTATATAGTTGCTTATATATTCTCTTATTTCCCCGCATACCTTTGCTAATCATTGGCGCTCCGTAGCTGGCGACGCGGGTCAGCCCACCAACACGACCATTCTCCCCGGCGTCCCCTTCGCACCGAAGACCCGGGCCCCTTTCACTAACTTTGGCATTGACTTCCGACCGTTATTAATATCTCCCCTTAGCTCATTGGGCTTTCCGTGGGCAAGAGGAGACATAGGGTCGGGCGGAGGTCCCGGGAGATTGTGCGGATAGCCCAAGAGAGGATGGTCATTCTTTTTAAAATGGCTCGGGAGAGGGCCCTTGTCGGAGACCTAGCTCTCGCGGACCGCTATGTTGCGCTCGCAAGAAATATCGGTATGCGGTACAATGTGCGCCCGCCAGCGCCACTGAAGCGTCTGTACTGCAGGACCTGCGGCTCGTTCCTTATTCCCGGCCGAACGCTGAGAGTGAGGATAAGGCCCGGCAGGGCAATTAGCTCATGCCTGAAATGCGGCAGGGTCGTCCGCCGCCCGACGACCCCTGCGACCGGGAAACATTTATTAAAGCAGAGGCCATAGCTCGCCCGATGCCTCTCATGAAAGACGCGGGGAGGGGGACTCCGGAGCTTGTCAGGCGCGCCGCGAGGCGGGAGGGCGTCGACCCCGAGCGCCTCCGTCGTCTCGTGGCTTCGGGGAGGGCTGTGATTCCCTTCAATCCCGCCCACGACCCAGCTCCATGCGGAATAGGCGAGGGCCTCAGGGTCAAGGTCAATGTCAACATCGGAACCAGCCGGGACTGCTGCAGCCTCAGGGAGGAGCTGAAGAAAGCCCGACTGGCAGTCCACCTCGGGACCGACGCCCTGATGGACCTCAGCACCGGCGGCGACACGAGGGCCATAAGAAGGGCGATTCTCAAGGTGGTCAAGGTCCCGGTGGGGACCGTGCCGATTTACGAGACGGCTCTGGAGACATTGAGGAAGAGGGGCTCCTCCATTGTGGACATGACCGAGGACGACATTTTCAGGACCGTCGAGGAGCAGGCTAGGCAGGGGGTTGACTTCATGACGGTCCACTGCGGCATCACCCGGGAGAGCGTCTCGCGCCTCAGGCGCTCGGGCCGCATCGCGGACATCGTGAGCAGGGGCGGCGCTTTCCTCTCCGCATGGATAATTCACAACGATAAAGAGAACCCGCTCTACTCGGATTTTGACCGCCTGCTGGAACTGGCGGCGGAGCACGACGTGACCCTCAGCCTCGGGGACGGTCTGAGGCCGGGGTGCGTCGCCGACGCCACGGACAGGCCCCAGCTCCAGGAGCTCATAATCCTCGGGGAGCTGGTCGAGCGCTGCAGGAGGGCGGGGGTGCAGGCGATGGTCGAAGGCCCAGGCCACGTGCCCATGAATCAGATAGAGGCTAACGTGCGCGTTCAGAAGACGGTCTGCAGGGGCGCCCCATTCTATGTCCTCGGCCCGCTCGTGACCGACATTGCGCCGGGCTACGACCACATCACGAGCGCCATAGGCGGCGCGCTGGCCGCTTGGTACGGCGCGGACTTCATCTGCTATGTGACGCCGGCGGAGCACCTCTCCCTTCCCACTGTGGAGGACGTGAGGCAGGGGACCGTCGCCGCTAGAATAGCGGCGCACGCTGCTGACCTCGCGCGCGGAATTGGTTGGGAGATGGACCTGGCGATGGCGAGAGCGCGTAAGGCACTCGACTGGGAGCAACAATTCAGGCTCGCGATAGACCCGGAGCGGGCGATGGAGCTGCGGCGCAGGCGAATGCCAAGGAAGAGCAGGCACACATGCTCGATGTGCGGGGACCTATGCGCGATGAAGATAGATGACGAGTTTATATAGAAGCGGCCCCTTCAGCCCCATCATCCGATTCTCTCGGACCAGGCGTCCTCTGCCCTCACCGGTATGGAGAATTCAAGAGTGTCCGTCTTGCCAGAGGGCGAGAGGGCGGCCAGGCAGATGCACATCGCCTCCAGCTTTCGCGGGGTTGCTTCACTGCCGGTTGCCAGGTCCACGAGCTCGATTCTCATGCTGACGGAGGGGCCCTCCCGCCAGCGAAGGTCGTAGCTCCTCTCATGGGCGGAGATGCAGTCGCTCCAGCAAATCTTGAGCACGCTCACGGCCCTGTTGAGTATCAGGCAGAGAGAGTAGTAGTCGAGCTCGAGGGTTACGGTCCTTATGTGGCACGCGGTGGCGGAGCGGATGTCTGTGAAGGAGTTGTAGGCGTCCAGAGATGCCAGGTGGCTGGCGTTGCTGAAAAGAATACCGGCGCCGAGATTTGAGAAGATGTTGCCGGAGAGAACCGGAGGCGCCCTCGCCTCGAGGTATAGACCGAGGGTCCCAAGGGACCCATAGCGCCACGAAATGGGGGTATCTGGAGGTAGGTCGCTCGTGAAGGTGTTGTTGCAGAGACTGCTGCCGGGACCGCACCGCTCAGCGGAGACGCTATTGACGATGGTCCTGAATGTGTTACCTTCCGCTCTGAGGTTGCCTAAGACGCGTATGCTCCAGAGGAGGTTGAAATCGGAGTGCGAGAGGGTGACGTCGGGTGCACGGAGCTCGAGCTCGTAGGGGCCAACCACGGACACTCCCGAGAGCGTGAGCGAACATCCTGCGGAGAGCTCGATGTAGCCCCTCGCGAGGACCCGGGAATTGAGGATGGACAAATTCACCACCTCCGCGTCCATACATAGCTCCCGCAGGCAGCCCCGCAGCTTCGAGGAATCTTCAAAGAAGGACCCCGGGTCCGAGAGGAGTAGCTCGCGCAGTGGAGCGAACTCCGCTCCCCCGCAGCCCGCCGTCACCTTCTCGAGCGCCCAGCCCCCTCCACCCAAGTACACCTGGGCGCGATAGCGCCCGACGCCGTCGTAGATGCCGTAAGAGGGCAGGAGCAGCTCCATGTCCCGGAGCACGCCCTCGGACGCTTCGAGCCAAAGGCTGGACACGTTGAGCCGGCAGCCGCTTAGCTCAATGGAGTTAGTCCCCATCCCCATAATCCACACACTTCTGGCCTCGGGACCAAAGGAACCGTTCTGGAAGCTCGCGTTGACACCGGGTTGAAGGAGCCAGAGACCGGAGAGGTTTGTCTCATCCGACACTATCATCGATTCATTGACGGAGTGAATCGCGATGCGGACCTCGTTGTTCGACGGGTCTAAATCCTCCACGCCGACCGGAGAGGCCCTCAGCACTAGTTCTCCTGAGGGGAGGCTGGCGGCGCTGAGGCTGAGGGTTGGGCTGCCCCCCTCCCAGAACCAGAGAGCGGGGTCTTCAAGCTCTATGTCGCCCAAAGCGCAGCTCCAGCAGTAGTCAAGGCACTGCGCGCCCCTGTAACTGTAGGGGAAGGTGATGTTGAGGAGAGTGTCCACAGGGTCTAGGTTGACCTTGGGTTCCCCGAATGACAGGTCGCAGATGCGCTGCTCGGGGACGGCCAGCTGGAGTACATCATGGGGACAAAGCAAGGTCCGTGCGTCAATGGTTCCCCAAGATATCGAGTTGACCGTCTCGAGCCAGAACTCAAGCGCGCCCTCGTCCATCCTGCACCAGACGTATGAGCTCCTCATTGACTGGATAAGCTCGGCCCTCAAGCGGTGGGAAAAGTCCAGTGGTGGCCCGAGGTACCAGTCGTGGAACGGGTCGTTGTGCCCTCTCCCAAAGACCTCCACCCACCCATCGTCGAACCTCCCCTCGCCGAATTTTTTCATGAAATGGTCGAATAGCGCCTCCGTGCCGGTGCTGTTGCAATAGAGATGGGTTGTGGGATCATCCCTGAAGCCGGGCTACTTTAGGCACATGTAGCGCGCCACAGGCACCTCGGCGGTCTAGCTGTTATTCTGGACCATTCTCTCGATGCCTTCTATCGGAATCGCGCTGAACAGCGACACCGCTCCAGCCTGACCTGTGCCGCTGTAGTGGGCGGAGACCCAGAAGGTGTTCCCACGAACTTGAGCGAACGCCTCCATCGTGCAGTTCTCACGGGACAGCCACGCGGGCGGATATATCATCAATGGAACACGACCCGTGAGCCCGCAGCCCACCACTGAGACCGTCAGGTTCCGCAGCATGATGCAGGTTTCTCTGCTGAGGATGGAGGTGTTGAGGATGGAGGCCGTTCCGTTCCCACAAGCCATATCAACCGCTCCAACTATTCCAAAATCGCACCCCTCGACCCGGCAGCGCTCCACTAAGAGATTGGTGTGTATGTGTGACTATGATGGCCTCGTACTGCCCGTGGAAACCGGAATAGACGACTTTGATAACAGAGTTGTCGGCGCTGAGGCCAGTGCCGTTGTTCATCTTGCACCCGCTCATCTCGACATGACAGGACTGCGCGTGAATGAAAGGAGTGTGCCACCCGCCCCCTTCCGCTTTTATCTGGTCGAAGGAGCTGTTGGCGATGCAGACTCTCGCGCCCCTTGCGTCGACCATCCAGCCACGGAAGTTCAGGAACTGAAAATGGCAATTCTTTAAAACGACCTCGCCGCCCTCGCATTTGACCATGAATGGGGACTCGAGCCACTCGGCATGCCACCCCTGATAGTCATTTCCCTGCTTTTTGTATATCAGGTCGCTCGACACAGTGCGGAATTGGTCGGCGACGACTTCAGGCTCGATCAGGTGAAAACGATAGTAGTTCCTGACGGAACTGGTGACGAATCGGAGCTCGGTCACCCCACCGCAGAACGGGGTGAGGTCCACGCTACAGTTCTCGGTCACGTTGCCGGGGCCGTCCGAGGTGTGCCAGATGTCCTCTGTCCTGTGGCCACCGCTCACCACGTCCAGCCGGGTAGAGGAGCCAGAAGCCGTCTCGTATTCAGCTATGAAATTCAGACGCGCCCGCTTGCTATTCGTGAGGTTGGTCAGGAGCACAAGCTCTCGCCCGCCAAAGTCGCACCCGAAACCGTGTTTGCGCGGGAAGTCCTTGAAGGAGCTGCAGTCTAGGCGCAGCTTCCCATAGACATAGAACGTCCCGTTCATAGTCACGTTGCACCGGAAGAGGGTCAGCGATGCGCCCTCCCTCACGATGATGTCGCCCTGAATCGTGAGCTCGCGGTCGGCGATAATGGTGTCCTTTTTCACGTCCATGCACAGCCGCCAGGGCTCCGGGGGCGGGACCCCCGTCACCTCTCTCTCCTGCGGACGGGTGAGGATGTAGTGAAGGTATGGCACCGACACAATCAGGAAAACGATTATACCGACCAGCGGGAGCCCAGGGTTCGTGAACAGGCGGCTCCAGCGCGAGCCCGCTCTCCGTGGACCGGGCATGAGCTCTGAGAGCTCCCCGGTCTCAGAAGGCAACATTGTTTATCAATTTGTGTGTGTCCTAATAAAATTGAAGCTCCCAACCCGTCGGACGACGTAAAAGATATATCCCGCCCCAGCATTCGCCGCGCCTGAACACAAGGGGGTCGAATTGTGGAAGAGCGGGAGAGGGTTCCTGGAGGGAGCGAGAGGGACACGGAACGGACCTGCCACCATACATACGAGAAGCTCCTGCCCGGTCTCAGGGACCTTGATGCATTGCTGAAGGGGGCCGGCGTGAGCAGCGTGGAGGAACTCTTTGCCGACATCCCCCCCGAGCTCCGAATTCAGGGCTGTGCGCTCCCGGATGGGATGGCCGAGTGCGAGCTTGTGGAGCACATGCGCAGACTTCTTTGTGCAAACAAGACTTCTCGCGATATCCTATCATTCCTCGGCGCGGGCTACTACAGGACCTACATCCCCGCTGCGGTCAAGGCCGTGACCTCACGCTCTGAGCTCTATACCGCCTACACCCCTTATCAGGCGGAGGCGAGTCAGGGGATGCTGCAGGCCCTATTCGAGTTCCAGAGCATGGTATGTGAGCTCACGGGCATGGAGGTGACCAACACCTCGATGTACGACGGCCCAACAGCCCTTGGCGAGGCCGCCCTCATGGCCGCCCGCATAACGAAAAAAAAGGAGATAATCATACCTAGGAGCCTTCACTGGGAGAAGGCGGAGGTCCTCAGGACCTACGCGCGGGGTCCGGGCCTCAGGGTCAGGGAGCTGCCCTTCGACCTCAGGACCGGGAAGACCGACTGGAGCTCTCTGAAGGGGATGCTCGGTGCCGACACAGCGGCAGTCGTTGTCTCAAACCCGAACGTGTTCGGCGTCTGGGAGGAGGAGGCGCCCGAGCTGAGGGGCATCATCGGCGACGCACTGCTCATCGCGGACGTCAACCCCCTGTCACTTGGGATTGCTAGGGCGCCCGGCGACTACGGCGCGGACATCGTCGTGGGCGAGGGCCAGCCCCTAGGCAACCCTCTCAGCTTCGGAGGCCCGAGCTTTGGAATTCTGGCGACAAGAAAGAGGTTCGTGCGCGACATGCCGGGGCGCCTAATAGGGATGACCCGGGACGCCGAGGGGAGGAGGGCATTCTGCATGACCCTCCAGACCCGAGAGCAGCACATCCGCAGGGCGAAGGCAACCTCGAACATATGCTCAAATGAGGCCCTTTGCGCAATCGCTGCAGCCGCCTACCTCTCCGTGCTCGGCAGGAGGGGGCTCAGGCAACTCGGAATCAGCCTAGCCACGAAGGCCCGCGAGCTAGCGCGGGCACTCGGGAGAAACGAAGGGATTGAATCGCCTCTGTTTGAGGGGAGCCACTTCAACGAGTTCGTCATCCGCTCCTCCGTCTCGATGAAAAGCGTCTGCGCCCACGCCGCGAGGCATGGAATTCTCGCGGGCGTTAGGCTCAGGCCTCGCTACCCCGAGCTCGGCTTCTCTCTTCTAGTCACCGTCAGCGAAGCCCACACGAGGGAAGACTTCGAGAGACTCGCCTCCGTACTCCGGGGGGTGAGAGAGTGAGCGGGGGATATAGGCAGGCCAGATACGAAGAGCCGCTGCTCAGGGAGCTCGACCCCGGCAGCGAGCTGGAGCCCCTCCCGCCCGGAGTGGTGCCGCCTTCGCTAGAGAGGAGGGAGCTGGCGCTCCCGCAGCTGACGGAGGTCGAGGTCGTAAGGCATTTCCTCCGCCTCTCACAGATGAACTACGGCGTCGACACAGGCCCATACCCCCTCGGCTCCTGCACGATGAAGTACAACCCAAAAATCTGCGAGGAGATAGCGGGCTGGCCGGAGGTCGCGGACCTCCACCCCTATCAGGACGAGGCAACCGTTCAGGGGGCCCTTAGGCTCATGTACGAGCTCGGCCGGTACCTCTGCGAGCTCTCGGGCATGGATGCCATTACCCTCCAACCTGCCGCAGGGGCAGCCGGGGAGTATACCGGAATGATGATAGCGAGGGCCTATCACGAAGAGAACGGCGAGCTTGAGAGGAGGAAACAGGTGGTACTTCCCGACACTGCGCACGGCACCAACCCCGCGAGCGCGGCGATGGCTGGGTTCGAGGTGGTCGAGATTCCATCAAAGGACGGTTGTGTGGATTTGGATGCCTTGAGGGCCGCGGTCTCCGACAGGACTGCCGCCTTCATGCTGACCAACCCCAACACACTTGGCATATTCGAGGACAGGGTGCTGGAGATTGCAAAAATCGTCCACGACGCCGGGGCGCTCTTGTACTACGACGGGGCCAACCTGAACGCCATCATGGGCCGCGCGAGGCCCGGCGACATGAACTACGACATCGTGCACTTCAACCTGCACAAGACATTCGCAACCCCCCACGGCGGCGGGGGCCCCGGCGCGGGACCAGTCGGCGTTAAGAAACCCCTCGAGCCCTTCCTGCCCGTGCCGACTGTTGAGTTCGATGGGGAAAAATACTATTTCGATTACGACAGGCCAAAGTCCATAGGAAAGGTCAAGGGCCTCTACGGCAACTTCGGCGTGCTCGTCAGAGCCTACATATACATCCGGCTGATGGGCGCCTCAGGTCTCAGAAAGGCCTCAGAAATGGCAGTGCTGAACTCCAATTACCTTAGAGCGAGGCTCGAGAGGCACTTTCACCTCCCCCACCGACGGCTGCGCAAGCACGAGTTCGTGCTCAGCGGAGAGGGGCTGAAGAAAAAGGGGCTGAGGACCCTGGACCTCGCCAAGCGCCTTCTGGACTACGGCTTCCATGCGCCGACGATATACTTCCCCCAGATAGTGAGCGAGGCCCTGATGATAGAGCCCACGGAGAGCGAGAGCAAACAGTCGCTCGACGCCCTCGCCGACGCCATGATAAGAATTCTGGATGAGAACCCGGAGCTCGTTAAAACGGCACCGCATAGCTGCGCGGTGCGGAGAGTGGATGATGTACAGGCGGCGAGGCAGCCCATTCTAACTTGGAGGGACCTGTAAGGAGGGGCCGAATCGAAAGGGTTTTTACCAGCGACTGCATTGCGAGAGCAACCCAAGGGGTGTGAATGGTAAGCCAGGAATGGCAGAAGCGCTGGAGCAGGCTTAGGATAGTTATTCGGGACATGACCCTAGGCCTGAGCGGTACAGGATTCGTCCTCGGTCTCTTCATGGTGGTCGTTGGCGCCCTCTCCTTTTGGTTTCAGGAGACTCTCCCGGAGGACTGGAGACTGTTCCTGCGCGGCAGCAGCAGGGTGGATGTTTGCGTAGGCGGCGTAGGGCTGTTGCTACTGATCATCGCCGGCTACTACTTTGTGGATAATATTTATAAGAGAATAAAGTTTCACAGACTTATAAACACGACAAGCCGGCAGAAGTTGGTGATGAACAGGGAAAAGCTCGAGGAACTCGCGTGGGAGCTATCCTCGAGACATGAGAGAATGGTGCAGAGGAAGCTCAGGGAGATGAAGATACGGTAAAGCCCGGAGAGGGTAGACGAAAAGGCTTGAGGCCCGGCTGGCACCCCATCTCCTCAGGCCGGGTGCAAGGAGGTGACCATGAATCTCGTGCGGAGGGGGAAGGTGAAGGACGTCTACGAGGAGTCGGCCGAGCTCCTCCGCTTCAAATTCACGGACCGCATCTCCGTTTTCGACAAGCTCGTCCCGACGGAGATACCGCATAAGGGAGAGACACTCTGCAGGACGAGCGCACACTGGTTCGAGATTGTGGAGAGGATGGGCATCCTGACGCACTTTGTGGACACGCCGTCCCCCACTGAGATGAGGGTCAAGAGGGTCGAGGTGATTCATGACCCCTCGAGGGTGGGCATCTGTGGCAGGAGTTACCTGATACCGCTCGAGTTCATCTGCAGGCACTATGTCGCCGGCTCCCTTCTGGACAGACTCAGGACTGGGCAGCTCTCCTCCGAGGAGCTCGGGTTTCCCAAGGGCCACACACCCGCGGCCGGCGAGAAGCTCCCCGAGCCGTTCTTTGAGGTCACGACCAAGCTCGAGGCCACCGATAGAAGCGTGGGTCCTGAGGAAGCGCTCAAAATCTCGGGCCTGACAATGGACGAGCTTAACGGAATCCGGGAAACTGTGCTGAAGATAGACGAGAAGATGGCGAGTGAGCTTAGGCCCCGGGGCCTGATTCACGTCGACGGGAAAAAGGAGTTCGCATTTGACGCGAACAGGGATCTAATGCTGGTGGACACCTTCGGCACCGCCGATGAGGACCGCTTCTGGGATGCGAAGGCCTACGACGAAGGTAGGCTCGTCGAGCTGAGCAAGGAGTATGTGCGTCAGTACTACCGGAGAATTGGGTATCACGAGAGATTGGAGAGGGCGAGGGCCGTGGGGGAGAGCGAGCCCGAGATTCCCCCCCTCCCAGACGATGTGCGCGAGGAGGTCAGCCGCGTCTATATCGATATTTTCGAGAGGCTGACGGGGCAGAGATTCAGGTGAGGTTCAGTCCCCTTCTTCCCAGCTCACTCGCGGCGCTCCCTCATAGCGCGAACTCCCTCCCGGGGGCTCCCCCTTTTTCCTTCTCAATAGTCCGGCCGCTGCGGCGACGGCGATTGCGAGCATGACGGCGATGAGGAGCCAGAGCAGCTGGCCGGAAAGGCTGAACGGCGACGGGTGGCCCGTGCCAATCCCACCCGGTCTGGAGACCACGAAGCTCCACTCCTCGCTCCACGCGCCCCGGTTCCCTGCTATGTCCAACGCCCTGACCCGCCAGTGATAGGTGCCCTCCGACAGTTCTAGCGTGTGGCTACAGCCCTCCACTACACCCGCAAACAGGGGTGAGTCGAACGAGGGCGTTTCGTCAACCTCAAGATAGTAGGCCCTGAGCCCGCTCTGGGGGTCCGTGGAGTTCCCCCACCTCAACACGACGGGCTCGAGGGGTAGTCTCGCGCCGTTTTCTGGTAGCTCGAGATGCGGTGGGGCCGGGCCCTCCGTGTCCACCAGCACCTCTAGTTCGGCCCACTCGCCCCAGTTGCCCGCGCCGTCTTTAGCCCGCAACCTGAACATCCACACACCACCCCGCCCAAGCTCGAACCCGATGGACGTCGCGTTTAGCTCTCCCTTTTTCTCGATGCTCCCCTCCCTCGCAAGCTCGTAGCCATAGACCTCCACACCGGAGGGGTCCTGGACAGCGCTCCATCTGAGCTCCAGCGTGGATACATTGTACCATGTCTCTCTTCTCGGGTGTGTGCTCGAGCTGATGGAGGGCTTTCTAGGGGGCGTTGTGTCCAGGGTCACCTCGAGCACCGATGGAGCGCCATCGTTGCCGGCGCCATCGCGCACCTGGACAAAAACGCTCTTCTTACCATCCCCTCCCTCGAGGCTCCAGGGAAGCCCATGGGCCGCGTAGTCCATCCAGTCGCTCCAGAGGCTTCCGTCGTTGCTGAGTCTCACAAACGCTACGCCCGAGATGGCATCCTCCGCCTCCACGATGAGGAGCAAATCGGTGGAGTTGACGATGGTAATTCCCCCCGAAACCTCAAAGTGCGTCACAACAGGACCAGTGGTGTCCAGTATGATCGTAGCGCTGACGGGAGAGGCCTCGTTGCCAACCCTGTCCCTCACTTGGAAGAATATGCTCCTCTCCCCATCACCCGGCGTGAGTGTCATCTCGTGCTCCGTGGCGAAGGGAATCCAATTGGTCCAGTTCCTAGCATCCATACTAAACCGCATCTCCCAGGGCCCGGAGACCGCGTCCGTGGCGGCGAGCTGGAGCAAGAGCCGGGGGTCGGCAGTCAGGACGGAGCCACCGTTTATTGACACGGAGAGGTTTCCGGGGGCCGAGAGGTCCACAGTTATCCCATCGCTTTCGGCGCCCCACGCGCCCTCATTGCCCGCCAGATCCACGGCTTTTACCCTCAGATAATAAGTTACCCCATCCAGGGCTCCCTCGAGAGAGTAGCTCAGCTCCGACGTCCTCATCCCGCTCAGGACGTCCTCGGCTCCTGGGGAGGTGCCGATTGACACTATGTATCCGGCGACACCGGACAGCTCGTCGGAAGCTTCTTCCCACGAGAACACCACACTAGGTGAGCCCGTGAAATCTCCATCGTCACGCGCGGCTACGGTCCCGGGAGGTAGAAGGTCGATGAGGAATGGTCCGATGTGAAATGCGCTCTGGTTCCAGTTGCCCGCCCGGTCCACCGCCCTGATATGGAGGTAGTATCTGCCACTGATTAAGGTGATTTCGCTCCAGTTCCCGTCCTCCTCGAGCTCCTTTGTGAAATCGGGGGAGGAGAGGGCTGCGGTGTCCCAGAGAATCGAGAAGCCGTCCGCGCCACTGGCGCTGTCAGAGAAGCCGCTCCAGGCCACCCTGACAGTGGCCATCCGGGACCATCCGCCTATCGAATGGCCCGAGAGGACTTCAAAAGAGCCCGGGTTTGCGGGAGGGACGGTGTCTATGTAGAGCGGGCCAAAGTGGAGCGCCGTTTCGTTCCAGTTGCCGGCCCTGTCGACCGCGCGTATGTGGAAATATATGGAATCGCTGTCGGCCAATGGCGGGCTCGTAGTCGAGGTAGCAGAGGCGTCGAGCTCCATCACAGCATCTGGAAGGGCGTCGGGCAGGTTGTCCCAGACCAGAGAGTAGCCCGCGAGGCCGCTCCCCGAGTCGGAGGCCCCCCACCACTGCACTGTTGCGGTGGTGAGATTGGACCAGACCGATGGTGTGTGAGAGGGGCTCGAGGCGCCCCGGGGACTTGAGGGGGGTATGGTGTCTATCAAGAAGGGCCCAAGATGCGCGGCCTCAGTTGCCCAATTACCGGCGCCATCCACGGCCCGGATATGGAAGTACCAGGCGCCATCAGCTGGAATTGTGCTGTTTAGCTCGCAGGCACTTCCGTCGCAATCGGCCGTGGCGTCCGGAAAGGTCGCGGGACTCCCGTCCCATAGGTACGAGAATCCGCTGACGCCGCTGTGCTGGTCCGACGCGCCCGACCAGCGTATGGTGATGAGAGTGCGATTGGACCAGCTCGATGTGGCGTGGGTCGGGCTCGTCAGGGAGCTGGGGCTGGAGGGCGGGAGCTGGTCGAGATAAAGGATCGCGCTGGTGCGGTTCTCGTGATTCACATTCCCAGCTTTGTCCCTGAGCCACAGATAAATCGTGTGTGCTCCGGACCCGGTGACGGTTATTCCCCCCAACGGCTTCGACGGGCTCCAGGTCCCGTCCGTGGGGCTTGCAGGGGCGGAATCCAGCCTGTAGTAGATTCCGGGTTCGATACCCGATGTCCCGCTCTCCGACGGATACACCCAGTCTATCGTGAAGGAATTGACCGCACTCCAGCCCGACGGGGAGACCGTGACGCCGGAGGGGGCGGCTGGGGCGGTCAGGTCCACATTGAGGCTCCGGGCAGGGCTGTAGCTGCTCCACAGGCCTCCGCTATCTCGCGTTCTGACGCGCCAGTACCATTTCCCCTCGCCGAGGTCGGTTCCCACGGCTGTGCCATTGGCGCTCGACACCACATCCCCTGAATCCCATAGGGGAGAGCCGAAGCCAGAGTCGTCGTCGACCTGCACGCGGTAGGCGGTCTGGCTGTCGCCAGGGTCCGAATCGGAGAAGGTCCAGTTCAGGGCGGGCTTCGTCTTGTTGGTCCACGCACCATCGGAGGGCGAGACCGGGGTGGGGGCGCTTGGAGGGCTGTTGCCGAGGTCCACATCGAAGGTCATGGTGTTCCCGGAGGCGCTGATGTTGTAGATTCTGATTCCTGTGTTTTTTCCGGAATAATCATTCGTGTTTGGCGATGAGGTCGGCGTGAAGCCCGTTGCATTGCTCTTCCATGGGTCCGTGGGGTCGGAGGCCTTGTTATTGTCGTCGGCCTCCTCGAGGTCCACGAGCCGGTAGGCGTCCCGATTGTTGTTCGGCGCGCTGTCGTTGACGTGCCATATCAAGAGACCGTTTCCCGGGAGGCTGGCGTCGAAGCCCGTCTGCTGCCTGTTCTCGATAAGAAAATATTCCTTGTTCGAGAAGTTCACCCAGACCTTGTAAACCACGGCGTTGTCCTCGGCCCTCTTTGCCTCCAGGCCCTGGCTGTCCGAGTTAACCACCGTCGGGCTGACCCAGCCGAGCTGGATTTTGCACCAGGCCGAGAGCATCGCGGGTGTGGCGCCGCCGTTGTTCCAGTTCCCACTCGCCATCAGGTCCCATTTGCCTACGCCGCCGTCGGAAGAGTAATCGGTGTCGTAGAGGTCCGGGAGGCCGATGTCGTGCCCGAACTCGTGGGCGTAGACGCCCATCGGGTCGTCCTCGGAGAGCATTGTGTAGTAGTAGAGCTTCACGCCGTCCAGATAGACGACGGAGCTCATCGCCCACGCGTGAGACCACATCTGCGGGTCGCCGGCGGGGCCGCTATAGTCGCCGTCGTTGGCGTCGTCCTTACCCGAGTGGACAATCACTAGATGGTCGACGTATCCATCGCCGTCTTTGTCGAATTTAGAGTAGTCTATGTCCGCGTCCGCCTTCAGGACGGCCTCGAGGGTCAGGTTCTGGGCGTTCCCATAGCCTGAGGCGGGGGGGCTGGAGAATTCGTAGGTCCCGTACCAGGCCTCCGTGTTGTTGGCGGTGTAGAACTTAGAAGTCACCGTCCCGCTCACGTTGAAGGTGTTGAAGGAGTTGTCCGCGAAATACTTCGCCATGCTGTTCTGGCTCGTGTTGAAGAGGAGGTTCTCAAAATAGGCCGGGGTGTGGGAGCTTGAATTGCTCACGTCACTGAATTTGATGAGAATTACAAGAACTGTAGCGTTGCCAGTGACGGCGTTGAGCGGCGAGGGGGACTGGGGGAAGCGCTCCTTGTTGATTTTGTGGAGGGGGTCGGAGGCATTGTATCCGGTCCATGGGGGAGGGGCCACGAGGTTTCTGGGACCCTCCAGAGATGAGGCCGACGCAGCGTGGGGCCACTCTAAGGGCTCCACTAGGGCTGTTGAATCTGCCGAGCGCGGCTCCACACCCCTCCAGTTCCCCGCAAACTGGAACCCCGCTGCACAGAGGACCGAGAGCAAACAGATGAGCCATAGAGGCGCCCTTCCCATACTTTCAGCTCCTATAAAAAGTATAGAGTAATTATCAATTTAAATGTTATTTGAATATATTCTCACTATTCTCTCTTCTCTTTCTCTCGACTACTCGACCGCCGCGTCCGCCCGATCGCCGCATCACTCCCACTTACCCGGTCACCGCCTCCCCCAAAACATATCCGGGCCTCGCCGCGCTGATTTTGACATTGCAGATGCTCCCCGGAGCGGGTCCGCCTGGAATAATCACGGGATAGTATCCCCCGGTCCTTCCGAGCGCACCTCCATTGGCGCCCATCTCGCTCACAAGCACCTCCTCCACCCTTCCCACAAGCCGCTCGTTGTTCTTCAGCGAGATTCTTCTTTGGAGCTCTCTTAGCCTCGAAATCCTCCGCCGAACCTCCAAGTGGGGCGGTCTTCCCGGCAGGCGGCACGCGGCCGTCCCGGGCCTCGGGGAGTAGGCCTTGATGTTGATTATATCCGGCGCCGTCTGTTCAATGAGGGAGAGGGTTGCGGTGAATTCCCTTTCCCCCTCCCCCGGGAAGCCGACAATCACATCTGTGGCGAGGAGGCCGAGGGGAAACGCCTCCCTGAATTTCCCGACGACCTTCATGAAATCCTCGACCGTGTAGCCGCGCCCCATCGCCTCGAGCATCCCATCGTCACCGCTCTGAACGGGGACGTGAAGAAACCTGAAGACCTTCGGCCTCCGCATGACCTCTATGAGCGCCGGAAGAATTCTCAGAGCACTGCCGGGGTTCATCATCCCTATCCTAACCCGGAAGTTTCCATCGAGCGAGCATATTCCGGACACGAGCTCCGGAAGGCTTGTGTGGATATCCACGCCGTACGTGGCGGTGTCTTGGGCTGCCAGCCTCAGCTCCCGGTATCCCCTGCGAAGGAGAACCGCCGCCCTCTCAACGAGGCTCTCAACGCTCCTGCTGCTGAGCTTCCCTCGGGCGATTCTCGTGATGCAATAGGTGCATCCACCGGTGCAGCCGCTCGCTATGGGTAGCTCGGCCCAGACCGCCTCGCCCGGTCCCGGACCGCGAAGGAGAGTTCCTCCTTCCGGACGCACTACGGGCGAGAGCACCCCCACGGCTCCAGCCGCCTTCCCTCCGGCCTCACCCTCCTGCCCCTTCTCAGGGTCGCCGCCGGGCATCTCGGACACCGGCGAGGAGTTCACGGCTTGGACGAGCCATCGCAGGGTTTCTAATAAGGAGGGGAGCTCGCGCCGCTTGTCCGGCGGGAGCAGAATTGCGCCGGCGCAGATCGCCCTCACCCTCGCCGGCCGCGCGGAGGCCATACAGCCCGCCACGACGACGGGCTTTCCCGCCCGGGCCATCAGTCTGAGTCTGTCCAGCATCCTGTTCTCCGTGGTCTGAATCACGGTGCAGGTGTCTAGAATGAGAACATCGGCCTCCTCGACCGAAGCCACTATCCGGTGCCCCCGCTCCTCCGCCGCTTCGAGCATCTCCCGGCTCTCGCCCCTGTTCAGGGAGCATCCGTAGGTCTCGGCATAAATTCTCATCGCTCCCTGATGGCGCCCGGCTCTATTTATCACCTTTTGCCCGCCAATAAATTCTTATTACACCCCGGTCCATCCGGTAGCGATGAGCGGGAAAGGGAGGCATGGAGGAGAAACTGGCCTTCTCTGGCCGCTCTACGCGGCCACGTTCTTGATTCGCTTCTCCTTCTCCATAATGATAATGGTATTTCCGCTCTACCTGAGCCACCTCGACCGCGTTCTTTACGGCCTAATATGGGCGGCCTCGCCCGGGGCCGAGTTCTTCACGGTGATATTCATCGGGGCTATTATAGATAGATATGGCAGGAAAATTGTGCTTATGTCCGGTCTCGTTCTGGGTACGCTTATGATGTTTTTCATTGCGCTCACGCAGGACCCCCTCGCGGTGGGTATCTTCAATGCCTTCCACGGTATTTCCGCTGGAGCGATACTCGCGTCCTCTTTGGCGCTTGCCGCCGACTACGCCCCTGCCAACCAGCGGGGGCAGGAGATGGGAACCTTCGACGGCGCCAACATGGCGGGCTGGGGCGCTGGCTTCTTGCTCGGCGGGATGGTCAACCAGACCCTCGCGTCGGAGCTCTACCTAGGCTTCGTCATCGCTGGCGCGATTGGCGCACTAGGCTGCGTCTATGCCCAGCTCGCGGTCTCCGAGCCAGCGAAAACCGAATACACCGTGAGACAGCTTGACGCCCGGCACATAGTATCAGCGCTGGGTAGAAAGTCGGTGATCTACCTGACAATGCCATGGCTACTGATCTACGCCATGATTGGCGCCGGGCTCGCGTTCGCGGGCCTCGAGGGAGCCAACCTCGATATCCCTGCATGGATGGTCGGCGCGGGGATGGCGGGCCTCTGCGTTCTGCTCGTCACCACCCAGCGCTTCTTCGGCCGCCTGTCCGACAGATACGGCAGGACGCCTCTGATGCTCACCGGCGCCTCAGGAATTCTAGGGCTCGTGCTCAGCGGCGTCGCGGTCGCGATCGTCGGGGTCCCGACTGTGGAGGACATTCAGGCCAACATGCCGGTCTGGGGGCCCTTCTTAGGCCTGCTCGCCCTGTTCGCGTTCATGGCCTTCGCCTTCGCCCCCGCTGCCCTTGCTTCGTTGGGCGATGTCGCACGCAAGCGCCAGCACGGGGTGACGATGAGCGTCTATAGTATGGTGATAGCCGCGGGAATGGTCGTCGGTGTCCCGACCTCAGGCGCGGTCCTCAACGCCTTCGGGCTTACAGGGATACTGGGCTTCTTCGGCGCTTGCGCGGGGCTGATATTCCTTTTCATCGTGCTGAGGCACTTCGAGTCAAGAAAGGATAAACTGGGTGAGGAGGAGTGAGTCATGAGCGGCGAGCTCTCCAGAGTCACCATGGCCCACGGCGCCGGCGGAGCCGCGATGCAGGAGTTGATATCCTCCGTCATTCTCCCTATCCTGTCAAATAAGAAATGGAGGGTCCGGGGGCTAAGGGTCCCGCTGGACGCGCTCGACGACAGCGCGGTCGTGGACGGGACGGTCTTCACAACCGATTCGCACACCGTAAGACCGATTTTCTTCCCGGGTGGCGACATTGGCTCGCTCTCCATCGCGGGCACCGTCAACGACCTCGCGGTCGTCGGGGCAAGGGCTCTCGCCCTCTCCGCAGGCCTAGTGCTCGAGGAGGGAATCGAGCTCGGGGAGCTGGAGAGGGTCGTCAGGAGCATGGCCTCTACTGCCAGACTGGCGGGCGTCCCCGTGGTCACAGGCGATACGAAGGTTGTCGAGAGCGGCGCAGTCCAGAAGATGATCATCAACACCTCCGGAGTGGGTTGTCGCCACCCCCTGCTAGACCGGAATTTGGCGGAGGCGCGCCGCCACCGCAAGGTGAGGCACGAGTGGCTCCTCGACTCCAACCTCCGCCCCGGCGACAAGATAATCCTGTCTGGGACGGTTGGCGACCACGGAATCGCGGTACTCTCAAAGCGCGAGGGCTACGGCTTTGATTCGGTCGTGAAATCGGACGTGCTTCCCTTGAACCGCTTGATGGAGGCGGTCCTGAGGGTGGGGGGTGTTGTGTCGGCCAAGGACCCCACGCGCGGAGGCCTCGCCAACCTGCTCAACGAGTGGGCCCAGAAATCCATGGTGGGGATAGAGGTATATGAGGAGTCGATCCCTGTCTCCGACGGCGTCCGCAGCGCCTGCGAGATGCTTGGTCTCGACCCGCTCATCATAGGAAACGAGGGAAAGGTTGTTCTGGGGGTCGTGGAGGAGATGGCTGAGGAGGTTTTGCGCGCCCTGAGGAGGATGAGGGAGGGGAGGCGCGCGGCCGTCATCGGCGAGGTCCGGAGGGACATCAGGCCAGGAAGGGTGGTGCTGGCGACCTCCGTAGGCGGGAGGAGAATTCTGGAGCAGCCCGCCGGGGACCCGATACCGCGCATCTGCTGAGGGCTCTATCCAAGTCGCGCAAAATGCCTTTCACTCCCCTCGCCTAACAAAGGGGACCTGAAGGGCGCCCGGCCCTCACCCGGTATCCCTGCCGTATTTATATAAAATGTTGCACCCGCCCTCCGCGCTGACCATGCATGGCCCCACGGGGCTCTCCGGTCTGCATTTTCTCCCGAAAAGAGGGCACTTCTCTGGCTCGCGAATTCCCCTGAGGACCTCCCCGCAACGGCAACCCGGTGGCTCCCGGAACACTTTTTCTCTCAGCGGCGCGAGCTCTTCTGCGAATTTCTTTCTGGCGTCCCATTTCTCGAACTCGGGGCGAAGCCTGAGTCCGCTGCCGGGGATGACCGGGAACCCGCGCCACTCCACGTCGCAGGCCTCGAATGTCCTATCCAGCAGCTCGAGAGCCTTCGCATTGCCCTCGGGCCTCACGACCCGAGAGTACTCGTTCTCGACCTCCGCCCTCCCCTCCAGCTTCTGTCGGCCGAGCATGTAGACGGCCATGAGTAGGTCGAGGGGCTCGAAGCCCGCCACGACCTGCGGTATGCGGTACTTTTCCGAGAGGGGCTCGTAGGGCCTGATGCCTATTATCGTGCTGACATGGCCGGGCTCAATCAGGCCATCAAGCCTGAGCTCGCCCATCCCGAGCAAGGCCTCCAGCGCTGGGGGTACGTTTCTGTGACAGGTGAGCACGGAAAAGTTCTCCGGCGGGCCGGTCTTCAAAGCCAGAGCGGTCCCTGGGGCCGTCGTCTCGAAGCCCACAGCCATGAAAACAGTCTCCCTGTTATCCCGGCGGGCGAGTCGCACGGCGTCCTCGGCGCTGTAAACGACTCTCACGTCTGCACCCCTTGCACGGGCCTCCTCGAGAGAGCCGGAGGGGCTGGGTACCCTGAGCATGTCGCCAAAAACGGCCACCCTCATTCCGCTCCGCGCAAGCGTGAGGATTTCTTCGAGCTCACGAGGCGTTGTGACGCAGACTGGGCAGCCCGGGCCCTGCCTGATCTCGACGCCCGCGGACCTTAGCATGGGCTCCAGACCGTGCCTGACCAATGTGTCCTGATGGGTGCCGCAGACGTGCATGATTCTCAGGCTGAGGTGCATAGACCTCAATCTCTCAATGAGCCTGCGGGCCATGGAAGGGTCCCGGAGATGGAATCTACCGGGTGAGTCACTAGACACTCTTGGAACCCCCAAAAGTTTTCCGAGCGAGAGACGTGGATGAATTCACAGCCTACCCCCCGGCCCTTTCAGACTCATCTGCGCCGCTCCTCCTCCCCTTCCATCTCCCCCTCCCCGGACGCCTCCCCCGCGACCCCGCCGGCCCCCCGCCCCCTCTCGCTCCGACTTCTCTCCTCCATCCTCCATAACCACCCTCATTTCCCGTATTAAGCACTCGCGCCCCCCAACAACCCTCACATCGCCGCCGCAGCGCGGGCAGTTCAGAGCCGGAATAAAAAAATGGGTGGCCAGCCCTTCGGGAGGCTTTCCCACGCCCCTGTAGCCACAGGCCGGGCATTCAAGAACCACTGGTCTCCTCACAATCATTAGCTTCGAACCCCTGAGAGGCCCATTCTCTGTCAGGAGTTCCCACGCGAACTTCAGCGGCTCTTCGCTGAGCATGGTCAGCTCTCCAACCTCAAGTGTCACGCTCTCGACGCTTGCGATTCTCGGGTGGCTGGTGTTATCGACTCCTTTTCGGGTCTGGCACCCGACTCTTCCCACCCCCGCGTCGGTCCCCTCATGTTCCGCGGGACCACCTCGCCTTGCTTCAGTGGCTCCTGCATTCCTCGCCTCGAGCTCGCTGAGTAGGGCCTCGACGACACGGGATATCACGGAAAACTCGTGCACCGGACCCACTCCTTGACTATAGCCATCTCGCCTCCCGCACCCCCGAATTCAGCTTCCCCTCCCCCCTCACGGCCACCCGCGCCTCAAGCATTCCCGGCGTCGTGCCTCCCCTCAACCCCACCAAAGACCTGCCTGAATAGCTCGAGGGTCTCCAGTGCCTGCCGCTCGTCGAGGAGCTGGATGGCGAAGCCCGCATGGACGATCACCCAGTCCCCCACTGTGGCATCGACGAGAGAGAGATTGACCTCTCGGACCGTTCCGCCGAAATCGACCTTTCCTGTGTCGCCCCGCCTCTCCAAGACGAGAGCTGGGATGCCCAGGCACATGCTCCGCTGGCAACCCGTTTCTCGAATAAAGCGTTTTTGGTTAGGACGAGGCGCCGGTGCCGCACGAAGGGTGAGAGCTCACTGTGTTGGCGCACTGGGCCTCGGCTCGAACGCCTTCTGGGGACAGGTGGCGGCGTCCGCGCTCGGGAGCCTCTTGCCTGCGATAGGGCAGCTGCCCTCCGTCTCGCTCTGGGCTGTGTAGTGCTTGCACTCGGAGCAGGTTTTCTTCCTGACCGCCTCCTTCGTGGCCTCCACGCCCTTCTTTCCAAGCTCGACGCCCTTCTTCCCGACCTTCGCCCCAAGGTCCACTCCCTTTTTCCCCACGTCCTTCATCTTATCTATAAGGCCCATTCCGGTCCCTCCTCCCCATCACGATTCACTAATACCAATAATTACATTTTGCCCCGCAGAAATGCCTCCGTCGCCGTTGGGAATTCTGTCGTGCAGGAGGGGCTCCAGCCCCCTCTCCCTCACCCGCCTCACAACCATTTCCGTTATCGGTATGTTGTATGAAACGCCACCGGTCCAGCCGATTCTCCTGAGCCCCTCCCTTTCGGCCGCTTCGGCTGCCACGTCTACCATCTGCCCGACTAACGACTCAACAATGGAGCGGGCCCAGTCCGCCCTCTCCCTCTCCGTCAGCACCCTTCCCTTCACCGCCATGTGCAGCTGTCTGAACAGAGGCGTCACGGGAATCACGCGGGTCGCGCAAGTGCCTCCCCCTCCTAGCTCCTCCATTTCAAACCTATGGACTGCCCTCCCCTTTTCCAGATATAGCTCCAGCCTGATGGCTGGCTCCCCATCATAGGTTCGCGCCTTCCCCACGCCCAAGTAGCAGGAGATTGCGTCGAGAACCCTCCCGAGGCTCGAGGTGAGTGGGCTGCTCCCCTTCAACCTCAGCAACACCTCCGCCCTATCTCTCTCGAGGAGGCTCTGGTGCTCCCATTCCCTCCAGTCCACCCCCGCTTGGCCAAGCAGAGCCAGAACTAGTCTGGGTGGGTCCCGGACGGCAGCGTCACCACCGAGCAGCGGGAAACTCTCAAGTGTGCCCACGCGCTCGAAGCCCCTATAGGAGGCAAGCAGAATCTCACCGCCCCAGACCGTCCCGTCGGCTCCATAGCCCGCGCCGTCGGCCGCTATGCAGACCAAGCGCTCATCCCTTTCGACGCCGTTGTCGAGCATCAGCGAGGCCGCGTGGGCCCAGTGATGCTGGACCTCGTCAACCTCCGCCCCCCACTCCCGGGCCAGCTCTGCGCCCAGCTTTCGTGTTGCGTACTGGGGGTGGAGGTCCACAACGACCCTCTCGATGCTCTGAACTCCCAGAAGCCTCATCAGATGCCTGGTAGCACTCTCCTGGAAAAGCTGAACGCTGTACCTTGTCGTGTTCCCGATGTACTGGGTAGCGTAGAGCCTCCCGTCCTTAGAGACGGCGGAGGTCACGTTCCTCTCAGCGCCCATGGATAGGACCCGGCTTTTGTAGGGCACGGGAATTCCGTCCGGCACCCAGCCCCTCGATTTCCTTATGAAGAACCTCCGCCCCCGGAATGGAATCAGAACGCTGTCGTCGGTGCGGCTCACGATGGTCCTGTTGTGGAGGAGGTAGAAGTCAAGCCCCAGAGAAAAGGCCTCCTCGTTCTTAATCAGCATGGGCTCGCCTGCGGGGTTGGCGGAGGTCATAATAATTGCGTCCGAGCGCATCATTGAGAAGAGCACATGGTGGAGGCCGGAATAGGGCAGGTAGCAGCCGATGCTGCCCAGGCCGGGAGAAACGCAATCCAGCACCGCATCGCCACCCGCGCCCGTCTCACCCACCTCACCCTCCGCATCGAAACCTCCTCCGGCTTCGCCGCCTCCCTCGCCTCTCTCTCTCGTCTCGCAGGGCTCGTGCCCTATAGCTAAGGACGCTTTCGTTCTGGGGAGCACGACTATCGGCCTTTGTGGCGACGTGAGAAGCCGCTCGGCGAAATCGTCGACATCCGCGACCCTCTTTGCGGCTTCAAGATTTCGGAACATCACTGCGAATGGCTTGGCCGGCCTCCGGTACCATTTCCTCAGTCGCGTGCATTCCTCTAGCCTGCAGACGATGTGCATCCCGCCCCAGCCCTTGACAACGCCGATCTGACCTGCGTCGATTCTTCTGGCTGCCTCCCCTATCGCCTCCAGCCCGCTGGCCAGCACCCTTCCTTTGGCGTCGTGGAGCACGTACTGGGGACCGTCGCGCGGGCAGGATATTGTCTGGGCATGGAAGCGCCTGTCGTCCGGGCTGGTGTACTCCGCACGGCACAAGGGGCAGAGCGGGAACTCGTCCATCGACGTGTTCCTCCGATCGTAGGGCACGTCGCGTATCACGGAGAATCTGGCGCCGCAGTCGGTGCAGTTGGTGAATGGGAACAAGTAGCGCCTGTCCGAGGGGTCGAGAAGCTCTTTGAGGCATGAGTCGCAAATCGCCGTGTCCGGGGGAATCGGCGATACCCTTGACCCAGACCTGCTGTGCACGATGCTGAACCCCTCCACAGCCCTCCGGCCCAGCGCTCTGAGCACCGCGCTCTCATCTGCAGACTCGTACCTCACCTCCTCTATTCGCGCTAGCGGCGGGAGCGCCCTCTTAAGCGCGTCAACGTACTCGCGCGCCCTCCCGTCGACCACAACCTCCACATTGGAGCCGTTGTTGCGGACGTATCCCTTCAGCCCCATCGTCCTCGCGACCCTATACGCGGTCGGCCTGAACCCAACGCCCTGCACGACTCCAAAAAAGACAATGCGTGTGAACTTCACCTAGTGCCTCCCGTTGCCATTTACTCAAGCCCCTCTCGCCTCGCAGGCGCGCGCCACCTCCCGGCCTCCTCCGGTTCCCGCTACCAGATTCCCATCGCCCTCATTAGATTAGGAACGCCCAGTCCGCTCTTGGCGCTGGTCAGAAAGACAGGAGCTTTCGGCCTCAATCTCCGGGCGTCCCTGACAAGCACCTTCGGGTCCACCCCGATTATTTTCGCCAGATCAACCTTGTTGATAATGATGAAGTCGGCCAGAGAGAATATTACGGGGTGCTTGCGCACCATGTCGTCGCCCTCCGTGACCGAGACCACAACCACCCTCTTATCCGTGCCCAGCGGGAAGTCGGTGGGGCAGACGAGGTTACCGACGTTCTCTATGAACAACACGTCCAGATTTTTAAGGTCGAGTTGCTCTAATGCGTGGTCGACGAGATGTGCGTCCAGATGGCACTCCCTGCCGGTGTTGACATTCACGGCCGGGACCCTGTGCGCTCTGAATCTCTGGAAGTCGTCGTCACCGGCAACATCGCCCGCGATGGCCGCGGCCCTCTTCCCCTTTTTCTTCAACACATCAATCATCCTCTCGATGAGCAGGGTCTTACCGGAGCCTATCGAGCCCATGAAGTCGAAGGAAATGATTCCATTCGCCCGGAGGCGCTTGAGGTTCTCCTCAGCGATTCTCGCGTTGGCGCTCAGAACGTCGGCGCCAAGGCCGATTTCGACCGTTTTGTGCATTCGGGGACACCCCCCGCCTTTATCTCTGGTGGCGTTGTAGCACCGAGGAGCGTGGTATTATAATTTTTGGGCGGCCGTGGCCTCCGAGCGGCTGGCGCCGGCCCCTTCATACTGACTGGGTCCGGGCGTTGCGCAGAATTCTCGCTGCCCTCTCGAGGACCATTCCGGCCGCGCGCTCCACCGCTCTGGCCACCGCATCTGAGAGCCCCTCCCTCATCCTGTCCGGGAGGGGGGATGGCTGGCAGGCCAGGATGCCTATCTCGACACCCATTTTCTCCAGCTGGTAGAGCATGTTGGAGGCGGGGGTCATGTGGAGCGAGAAGTCCTCTGCCTTCTCCAGACTCAGCGCAGCTATTGGCACCCAGAAGAGCTCGCCAGGCTCCCTCCCCGCGTCCAGGGCGTCAACGATGATGAGGCCCGCCGGTCTCGAAGGCCCGGTCAGCAGGTTGAACAGGATGGTGCGGGAGCCAGTTCCGGCGTTGATTATGCATACGGCGCCTTCGTCAATTTTTCCTCCGCTCTCGCCCCCAAGTGCCGATACGAGGCGCCCGGAGGCCTGCATGGACAGCAGGAGCTCCGCCACCGCGGGTCCGAAGCCATCGTCGCCGACCAGCGGGTTCCCGCAGCCGAGCACGAGCACTTCAGCGGTGCAGTAGGACGGGAGCTCTTCGCGAGGTTTCTCCACGCCCCCTCATAGACCTGATGATATTTAATCGATGTTCAGAATTCGCTCTGGAGCCGACGCGAACGGCGCTCGTCCCCCCACCACGCGCTCGCACTGGACCAACGGCGGGGGCCCCGGATTGCTGCGCTTTTCTACCAAAATATTAGTAATCTGATAATCTATAAATAAAAGAGTCGCAATGCCATGACAAATAATATCACAGGGACTGGTGAGGGAATAACATGCCGACAATAGCCATTGAGAACTTTGCCGTGTGCACGGGTTGCGAGGTATCGGTGCTGGACATGGGCGAGACCCTTTTGAAGCTGCTGCCCCAGCTAGACTTCGTCCACTGCCAAGTGCTGATGGACAGAAAGTGGTTCGGGCAGAAGGGAGAGAAGGAGAGACTCGAAGTCGCAAGCGCCGATGTGGGCATCATCACAGGTGGCATCAGGACGGAGGAGGACAGGCACATCGCCCAGGAGCTGAGGAAGAACGTGAAGACCCTCATCACGCTGGGTGCGTGCGCGGTCCACGGTGGAATTCCAGCCCTCGCGAATTTGTCCACCCGGGACCAGATAATGAACACCGTGTACAACACCCCGACGACGGAGAAGGGGGTCATGCCCGGCAAGGACATACCACCCCTAACTGACCGCGTCTATGCCGTTGACGAGGTCGTCAAGGTTGATATGCAGATACCGGGCTGCCCTCCCTCGCCCGAAGTCATCGCGAACGCGCTCACGCACCTCCTGCAGGGCAAGCCCTGGTCCTTGCCCGAGAGGAGCGTCTGTGATGACTGCCCGACGAAGAGGGAGAAGAAGGCCCAGGTAAACCTCAAGAGGCCCCTCCAGAACCCCGATAGGGACTACACAAAGCCGCTGAGCGAGATGCGCTGCTTCAACGAGCAAGGAATTCTATGCAACGGTCCCGCCACGAAGACGGGCTGCGGGGGAGAGGACAAAGTGCCTAGGTGCATCAAGGCCAACATGCCATGTCGCGGGTGTTTCGGGCCGATCAGGGCAGGCGCGAAACCCATGGTGGACATGATGGGCGCTCTGTCCTCGATAGGACTGGACCCGAAGCTCATCGAGGACAGGATGGCCCACTTCAACAGGTACATTGGAGCGCACAATAACCTGAGACCCCTTCCAAAGAGGTGATTGAGATGCAGAAGACCATTACCATACAGCCGATAACGAGAATCGAGGGCCACGCCAAAGTGACGATAAACCTGAATGCAGAGGGCAATGTGGACGACGCAAAGTTCCACATAACCCTTCTCCGCGGATTTGAGGAGTTTTGCAGGGGCAGACCAGTCGAGGAGATGCCGCGTATAACAACGAGCATCTGCGGCGTCTGCCCGGTCTCGCACCACCTCGCATCCGCCAAGGCGGGGGACGCAGTGCTCGGCGTGGACATCCCGCCCGCTGCAAGGAAGCTGCGCGAGCTGCTCAACGCCTTTGCATACGTCGAAGAGCATCTCCTGCACTTCTACTTCCTCGCTGCCCCCGACTTTATCATGGGCCCCGGAGCCCCCGTGGGCGAGAGGAACATTTTCGGGATAATCAAGAAGATGCCGGATGTCGCGACCAAGGTGGCCATGGCGCGCCTCCACGCCAACAAGGCGGTCGAGATAATCGGCGGGCGGTCGATTCATCCCGTCGCCGCGACGCCGGGCGGCTTCAGCAAGCCCCTGAGCTCTACAGAGAGGGAGAAGCTCAAGGAGTGGGGGAGGGAGCTGCTGGACATCGCCCAGTTCTCCATCAAGAACGCCAAGGAGAATATATTCCCGAAATATATCGACCTCGTGAAGACTCTGGGCGTCATCAGGACGGGCTTCATGGGCACTGTGGACAAGGAGGGGGCCCTCGACCTCTACGACGGGAAAATCAGGCTGATGAGCGCCGGCGGGGATATAAAGGAGTTCCCGGTCACGGATTATGACAAACACATCAAAGAGCACGTAGAGCCTTGGAGCTACCTGAAGTTCCCCTACGCTCCGGAGCTCGGCCCCTACTCCTTGGACCCCGACAACCCAGGCGGAATGTACAGGACCAACACTCTGGCCCGGATAAACGTCTGCGACAAGATTCGGACGCCTCTGGCAAACGCGGAGCTGAACGAATTCAGGAAGACATTCGGAAGGCCCGCCCAGCAGACTCTTCTATACAACTGGGCCAGGCTGATAGAGCTCCTCTACAACGCAGAGCACCTGAACCAGCTACTAGACGATCCCGAAATCACCAGCACCGACACCCGGAAGGCTGTGACTGTCAGAGCCGCCAGAGGCATAGGCTCCGTGGAGGCGCCGAGGGGGACGCTGATACACGACTACACCACCGACGAGAAGGGCCTCATCAAGGAAGTGAACCTTATTGTGGGGACCACACACAACAACGGGCCGATCAACATGTCAGTCAAGCAGGCGGCTAAAAGTCTCATCAAGAACGGGCACTACGACGAGACCATTCTCAATGAGATCGAGGTGGCGATAAGGGCCTACGACCCGTGCCTCGCCTGCGCCACCCACACCCTCGACGGGAGGGTTCAGGTCCAGGTGGACATTAGGGACCACAGGGGGGTCCTGCTGGACAGCTTCAGGAATTGATGGTGGCCCCTCGCGGGCTCGCCGTTTTTTATACGCTCAGCGAAAGCTATAATGAAGGCGGTGGCTTATCGGGAACTCGTTGATGAGCTCGCCCCCCACTTGAGATAACCGGTTACGAAAGGAACCAGAGGGATGGGAGCGTGGGAAAGGACAACTTTAGGAGCGATAAAAGCCATGGACAGGCACATGGGCGAGGAATTCGACAGGCCTGGCATCAAGTAAGACCGGTTTGGAAATGCGCTTGGGGCAATGGCCGGTGACATAAAGGTGATAAGACGAATGGCCGAAAAGTGGGGGAGGAGCCAGAGGAGACCCCGTAGCCGGTGAGCGCTGCTCAAATCTATGCGCTGTTATCTCTGCCTGTACGGGCTCGGTCCCAGCGCCCTGACCTTCTCCACAAAGTCCCTCACGACCTCGGCGAACCGCTGGCCCTCCGAAGCCGAGACCCACTCCAGCCTGAACCTTTCCTCCTCTATCCCGAGGTCCATGAGCATCAGCTTGATGGCCTCGGCCCTCTGCTGCGCCTTTTTGTTCCCGTCCAGATAGTGACAGTCGCCGATATGGCAGCCGCATATCAGGACGCCGTCGGCGCCCTTGGTGAGGGCATCGATCACCAGATTTGGATGGACCATACCGGAGCACATCACCCTTATAATTCGTATGTTCGGCGGATACTGAATTCTCGATGTCCCTGCAAGGTCCGCGCCGGCGTAGGAGCACCAGTTGCAGCAGAAAGTGATTATCAAAGGCTCGAAGGGCCTCTCCTTCGCGGTTTCCTGACCCTCTGCCTCGCCCATTCACTCCACCTCCGGCGACTCGAGAGCGGCGTCCACCATGTCCGAGAGCTGCTCCAGACTGAATCTCTTTACGTAAATCCCCTTCTTCGGGCAGGTTGCCATGCAGCAGCCGCAGCCCTTGCAAAGCGCCTCGTTCACCCTCACCGTCTTCTTCGTTTGGCCGTCCTTCTCGTACTCGACCAGCGTGATGGCCTTGAATGGGCAGGGGTCTACGCAGTAGGCGCAGCCGTCGCAGTTGGCATCGATGACGGTGGATATCGTTGGCTCGATCTCAAGCGTGTCTCGTGAGAGAACGGTGGCGGCGCGCGAGGCGGCACCGTAGGCTTGCGAGAGCGCCTCGTCAATGAACTTGGGGCCGTGGGCCATCCCGCAAAGGAAAACCCCTTCGGTAGCGAAGTCCACAGGCCTTAGCTTCATGTGGGCCTCGAGGAAAAAGCCATCGCGGTTCAGAGGGACCTTCAGAAGCTCGGAGATGCGGGGGTTGGTTGGTGCCGGCCTGACGGCCGCGCTGAGTACGAGCCAGTCGGCAGGGATGGACATGTCCCTGCCCAGCAGTGGGTCCCTGACCCTCACCCTGAGCTCCTTCCCTAGAGTCACCTCCGGTTTCGCGCTGTCGTCCCACCTCAGGAATACCACGCCCTTCTCAGACGCCTCGCGATAGTATTCCTCCCTGAACCCGTATGTCCTTATGTCCTTGTATAGCACATAAACGCTCGTTGATGGCGAGAGCTCCCTGACCTTCAACGCGTTTTTGATGGCCTGGCCGCAGCATATCCTAGAGCAGGAGGGGTTCTTCTCGTCCCTCGAGCCGACACATTGGATCATCACCACATTCTTTCCCTTGAATTTCCCGTCGGCCAGCAGCTCCTCGAGCTGCCGCTGGGTCACTATGCGCGGGTCCTTCCCGTAGTGGTACTCGGTCGGCACATACTCCACGCCGCCCGTGGCGACGATGACGACCCCGTGCTCGACGACCTCCTCCACGTGCGAGCTCCCCTCTGCAGGCCCCAGCGTGGTCCTGAAGTTCCCGATGAACCCCTCCAGTCCCCTTATCTCGGTCGCCAGATGCACCTTTATTCTTGGGTGCCCAGTCACCTTACCGATAAATTCTTTGAGAATCGCCCTCGGGTCGTCCTTTTTAGAAAGGAGGAAGCGGCTCCGGCGCAGATTCCCGCCGAGCTCCTTCTCTCTCTCGACGAGGTGAACCTCGAAGCCCTGCTCCGCAAGATTGTGCGCAGCGGCCATCCCAGCCAGCCCCCCCCCGACCACGAGCGCAGACTGCTTCACGGGCAGGGTGCCCTTCTTCAAAGGTACGTGCTTCCGGGCCTTCGCGACCGCCATCCGGACGAGGTCCTTGGCCTTCTTTGTCGCTTTTTTGGGCTCATTCATGTGGACCCAGGAGCACTGGTCCCTTATGTTCGCCATCTCGAAGAGATAGGGGTTCAGCCCCGCCTCCCTGCAGGTGTCCATGAAGAGCGGCTCGTGCGTTCTTGGTGTACAGGAGGCTACGACGACCCTGTTCAGCCTGTGCTCTTTTATTTTTTCCTTAATTCTCTTCTGGGTGTCGTCAGAGCAGGTGTAGAGATTGTTCTCCGCATAGACGACGTTTGGAAGCGTTCTTGCGTACTCCACCACAGATGGCACATCAACGACGCCGCCGATGTTGATACCGCAGTGGCACACGAAGACCCCGATGCGGGGCTCCTCGCCCGAGACGTCGAGCTCCTGGGGGTACTCCTTCGGACTGACCCTAGTGCCCCTAGCGGGAGCGATGACGCTCGCCGCCAGGGCCGCCGCCCCAGAGGCCTGGGCCACGGTGTCCGGGATGTCCTTGGGGGACTGGGCCACGCCGCACACAAATATTCCCGGGACATTTGTGCAGAGAGGGGAGGCCATGGTTGTGTCGACAAAACCGTCCTGATTGAGTTTGACCTTGAGCCTGGCCGCCAACTCCTCGAGGCCCCGGGGCGGGCAAAGACCGACTGAGAGGACGACCATGTCAAATGTCTCCTCCCTCATCTCCCCATTCTCGTCTTCGTACTTTATTTTCAGGCCGCCGTCCGGGAGCTCGGAAACAGAGGGGGCCCGGGAGCGAACGTATCTAATACCATACTCTTCCTGAGCCCTCTTGTAGTAGTAGTCAAACTCCTTCCCGAAGGCCCTCATGTCCATGAAGAAGATCGTTGCCCTCAGACCGCGGGCGTGCTCCTGCGCTATTATCGCCTCTTTAGTGGCGTACATGCAGCAAACGGCCGAGCAGTAGAGGTTGCTCCTCTGGTCCCTGCTCCCTACGCACTGGATGAAGGCCACACTCTCCGGCTCCTTCCCGTCGGAGGGCCTCATCACATGTCCAGCGTAGGGGCCGGTGGCGCTCAGAATTCTCTCGAACTCCATGCTCGTCACGACATTCTTGAAGACGCCGTAACCGTAGGGGTTCCCAGGGCGGGGCCTGTAGACCTCGAAGCCTGGGCAGAGGATGATCGCGCCGACGTCGAGAGCCTCCTCCTTTGTTCTGTCGTCATATCTTATCGCCCTCGCCCTACAAGCATATTCGCAGCTCCCACAGCCGATGCACCTGTTTTTATCTATGGAGTACACGAGGGGAACGGCTTGGGGGTATCGAACCGATATCGCGGCCCTTTCGGTCATCCCCTCGTTGTATTCATCGATCGCCTCCACGGGGCACTCCTGGGCGCAGGTGCCGCAGCCGGTGCATTTAGAAGGGTCGATGTAGCGCGGGTGGCGGGCGATTCTGACCCTGAAATTGCCAGCGCTCCCCTCAGCGTCGAGGAGCTCAGCGTTGGTGATAACCTCTATGTTGTGGTGCCTCCCGACCCCCACGAGCTTGGGCGCCATGATGCACATCGAGCAGTCGTTGGTCGGGAAAGTCTTGTCGAGCTGGGCCATCACGCCGCCTATCGATGGCTTGTTGTCGAGGAGATATACCTTGAAGCCCGCGTCCGCGAGGTCCAGGGAAGCCTGCATCCCGGCGATTCCTCCCCCGACCACTAGCACCGCACCTACCTTATCCCTAGGTGCGCCAAGTGCTCCAGCGTTTCCCGAGCCTCCAGGGGTCGCGCCCCCACCCCGCTCTCCCTCCGGCACTCCCGCCATTTTATACCCCCCTCTCCCGACTGACCGCTGCAAAGAGAGGGTACTGCCCCTCCTGCCCGCAGAGCTCGACCAGGCCCTTCTTCTTCATCACAGCGATATGCCTCAGCACCTCGTGGGCGGGGAGGGAGGTAGCTCCAGCCAGCGCCTTTACTGACATGGGTCTCTCGAGCGCCCGGTTGAAGATGAGGGCGCGCGCGTGCTCCGCCCTCACGACCTCCGCGATTGTCTGGTCCATTTCCTCCCGCTTCAACCGCTCCCCATAGACGTTCCCCTTCTCCACGAGGTGGAGGAACTTGTTTAGCACGTTCCTAACCCTCTTGTTCGCCATTGTGTCCTTTATCGCCTGCAGCTCCGGCCTGAGTTCCGGGTGCTCCTTGAGTGGATTGGGACCGAGGGCCGAGATCTGTTCCGAGAGGGAGCGCACGACTTCCGCGAAGCGCGAGCCCTCCGAGGCGGAAACCCACTCCAGCCGGACCCTGCCCCTGAACGCGGTTTTATCCAGAAGGCCCATCAGAACACCCATGCGCTTCTCGGTATAATGGTTTCCTGCTATATAGTGGCAGTCGCCTATGTGGCAGCCCGCGACGAGGACCCCATCGATTCCGGAAAGAAGCGCCTCGACCACGAGAACAGGGTCAACACGGCCCGAGCACATCACCCTGATGACGCGCAGCGTGGGGGGATACTGCATCCTGCTCACGCCGGCGAGGTCGGCTCCGGCGTAGGAGCACCAGTTGCACAGAAAACCCAGTATTTTGGGCTCAAAGTCCCCCATCGCCTCCCCCCTATCCCTTCGGCTCCGGGAATTTTATCGTCACTCGCGTGCGATTCAGGTTGATGGCCATCTCGGCCGGGCTGAATCCCATCGCGATGCCGAGCAGCTGCGGGTAGTAGAGCCCCGGAATGGAGAACTTGCCCCCAACCTTGGTCTCTATCGCCTTTTGGTTGATGTCATACATTACGGCGCAGAAGGGGCAGATGAATGTCATCGCGTCCGCGCCCGCCTCCTTTATGTGCGTAAGCTTCTGTTGTGACATCTTGAATGCCGTCATCTCGTCGATTCCCAGAATTCCGCCGCCGCAGCACTGGAGCTTGTCCTCATAGTCAACGGGAGTGGCCCCGGTGGCGGCCACCAGTTTGTCGAGTGTCTCGGGTCTCTCCGGGCTGTCGAAGCCGTCGTATATCTCCGAGGGCTTGAGGTAGTGGCAGCCGTAGTGAGAGGCTATTTTGATGCCCGTCAATGGGTTGGTCACGGAGGCCTTCAGTTTGTCCAGCCCAACCTCCTCCAGGAGCACACGGGCGAAGTGTCTGACCCTTGTCTTTCCCCTGAACTCTTCGCCGTGGGCCTTCAGTGCCTTGTTGACCTCCTCCCTGAGGTGGGCGTTTTCTTTGAGCACTCTGTCGGCCTTGGTCAGGGTGGCGGTGCAGGCGCTGCAGAGCGTGACGATCTCGAGCTCACGCTTCTCTGCCGCCACCAGATTCAGGGCGGCCATCACGAGGTGTGTTAGGTGGTCCGCGCCCTCCAGCGGGAACCCGCAGCACCCGAACTCCTTGATGTCAATGAACCGAATTCCCAGTTTCTCCGCGACCTTCCGGGCTGGGGCTTCGTAGTGGAGTGCCCTGACGGGAACGGTGCAGCCCAGGAAAAGGGCATAGTCCTTCATTTCGACCCCTCCCCCGTGGTGCAAACCCTCTCAGCCAGCTTCCCCTCAACCTTTTCGCGAATTCTCGTGGCGTCGAACACCTTGCGCACCCTCTCGACGTCCGTGGCCACCTCGGGCAGTCCGAGCTTCCTCCTTTTCTCGTTCTCGAACTCCCCGACCTCGAGGAGTCTACCGTGCTTGTCCAGCATCTCAACGTACGATTTGTACAGGGGATGTACGTTGCCTTCTTTTATTGCGATGTTCCGGATGGCCATCATCAGCTCTGGGATGCGGACGTTCTGGGGGCAGCGCTCGTGGCAGGCGTAGCAAGTGGAGCACAACCATATGAAGTCGCTGCACAGAACCTCTTTTCTCATCCCCAGCAGTGCCATCCGTATGATGCGCCTCGGGTTGTAGCGGTCGTTTATTGCCCTCACCGGGCAGGTTCCGCTGCAAGTTCCGCACTGGAAGCACAGCTTTATGTTCTCCCCGCCCGGCTGTCTCGCTATCTCGAACTTGAACTCCGGGTCCAGCTCGCTTGCGTCGATTACGTCCTCTGGCAATTCATCACCCTCCTGAGAGCGCCTTGATCTGGGCGACGAGGCCCTCTGTGGTGTATGATTTCATCTTTATCGCTCCCTGCGGACAGGAGGCCGCGCAGGTCCCACAGCCTTTGCACATCACTTCCGTGACCTTTGCCTTCCCGCTCCCGGGGTCAACCTGTATCGCCGAGTAGGGACAGACCCACTCGCAGGTGTGGCAGCCGGTGCATTTCTCCTCGTCAACCATTGAGGTCAGGGCCTCCGCCTGCACGTAGCCCCGCATCATCGGGATAGCAGCCCTTGAAGCGGCCGCGAGCGCCTGGTGCACGCACTCGGTGATGTCCGCCGGTCCCCGAGCGGTTCCGCATACGAATATACCGTCCGTCGCGAAGTCAACAGGCCTGAGCTTTACGTGGGCCTCTAGGAAGAAGCCGTCTTGGCCCAGCGGGACCTTGAGAATCTTCGAGAGCTCGCCGGCGTCGGGCTGGGGGACGAGCGGGGTGCTAAGGACGACCATGTCCACAGGGAGCTTCCTCTCCGTCTTCAGGGTTTCGTGCCAGTAGGTCACGACGAGCTTCTCCCCCTCCCTCGTGACGGTGGGCTTGTGGTCGGGCGTGTACCTGACGAAGCGAATTCTCTTCTCCCTCGCCTTGTTGTAATAGAGCTCGTGCTCGACTCCGTAGGCCGTGATGCTTCTGTTGAATATCGTGACCTCGACCCCCGCGCCCGCCGGGGCCGTGACAGAGACTGGCGACTCCTCCTCGGCAGCCATCCTCCTCCTCCGCCGCCTGCGGTCCGTGATGTCCTCCGGCGCCTTCTCTTCCACGGATATCCTGCTGATGAGCTGCTCCTGCCCCTCGACAACCTCCCTCCCAAGCATGTTGTTCAAGTTGTCCATGAGGTTGATGGCGTTCTTGATCGCGACGTTGCAACAGATTCGCGAGCAATAGGAAAACTTTTCACCCCTTGAGCCGACGCACTGGATGAAGGCGATGCTGCTTATCTTTGGCAGCTTCTTCTTCTTGCACAAAATCTCGAACTCTGTCAGGTTGACCACGTTGTCATATGTGTCGTAGCCGTAGAGCCCCTCGGGCATGTAGTCCAGCGCGCCAGTCGCGACTATTATCGTACCCACCTTCACTTCCCGCTCATTTCCGTGGGGCGCAGCCGCGGGAGCGACCGTGGCTCCGGAGGGACCCCCGGCCTCGGGCCCGGCTGGGGGCGAAGGAGCGATTCTCACCCTGAAGTTCCCGACGTAGCCATCCACCCCAGCCACGCGTGAGCTCAGGAATATAGTTATCTTCGGGTGAGACGTCACCCGGTCTATGATGGGCTTGAGGGTCTCCATCGGGTCCCCACCCTCGAGAAAAAGGTTGTGGAGGTTGCGCACGAACCCCCCGAGCTCCGCTTCCTTCTCCACAAGATAAACCTGAAAGCCCTTGTCGGCCAGAGAGAGGGCGGCTGTCATCCCGCTGATTCCCCCGCCTATGACAAGAGACGAAGGCTCGACTGGCACCCTGGACTCGGTCTCGGGCGTGAGCATGGCGGCTCGGGCCACGCCCATCCTTATCAAATCCTTCGCCTTCTCCGTTGCCTTCTCTTTCTCTTTCATATGAACCCACGAGCACTGCTCGCGTATGTTCACGAAGTTGAAGAGGTACTTGTTCAGTCCCGCCTCCTCGCAGACCGACTGGAACAGGGGCTGGTGTGTTCTGGGGGTGCAGGAGGCTACCACGACCCTGTTCAGATTGTGCTCCTTTATCGCGTTTTTTATCGATGCCAAACCGTCCTCGGCGCAGGTGTAGAGGTTGTGGGTGGCGTAGACCACGCCGGGTAGATTCCTCGCGTACTCGGTCACCGCCGGCACGTCGACAAAGCCACCGATGTTGTGTCCGCAGTGGCACACGAAGACTCCGATTCTAAGTCCTTCTTCAGCCCCTCCGGCCGGGCCTCCCCTCGTCTCCCCTCCTCCGCCCCGTGCTCTCTCGGCCCCTTCTTCGGACCCGGCGTCGCAGGTGCCGATTCCGGGGCGAGCGGCGTCTCTCTCATCCTGGCTGCTCAAGCCCTCACCTCCGCTTCCCCTTTCCTTTTGGCGGTCGAGAGAATCACATCCATCGCCCTCGCCGCGGCGGCCGAGCCCTGGGCCACGGATTCGGGTATGTCCACCGGCGAGGCGCAGTAGCCCGCAAGGAAAATCCCCTCCCTCGTCGAGTCGGACGGCCTCAGAATTCTGTCCGCGGATTTGAAGAATCCGTGCTCCGTGATGGATATCCCTAGCACACGGGCCAGGCTATCTACACCTTTCCTTGGAACGAGCGTCACCGCTAGCACGACTGCATCGAACTCCTCCCTTGCGCTCTTCCCGGCGACGTCGTAAAGAACATAAAGATTGTGATTCTCGGGTTTCTCCTCCACAGTCGCGTCAGAGTTTATGTACCTCACTCCATATTCGCTCCTGGCCCTTTCCATGTACTCGTTGAAGCCCTTGCCGGGGGTGCGGATGTCCTTGTAGAAAATCGTGCTCTCTATGTCGTCGTAGTGCTCTCTCGATATTATCGCCTGCTTGGTCGAGTGCATGCAGCAGACAGCGCAGCAGTAGGGGTGGCCGAGGCTCGGGTTGCGCGAGCCGACGCACTGTATAAATGCGACCCTCTTCGGTCTCTCGCCGTCGCTCCTGCGCCTCAGTTGGCCCCCGGTCGGGCCGGAGGCGTTGAGCATCCTCTCGTACTCCATGGAAGTGAAGACGTTCGGGTACTTTCCATAGCCGTACTCAGAGGCCACCGACGGGTCCCAGAGGTCGAAGCCCACAGCAACGACCACCGCGCCTATGTTCACCTCCAATATTACGTCCTTCATCTCGTAATCCACCGCGCCCCGCTTGCATGTCTTCTGACAGAGGCCGCACTTGCCCTTGGTGAGCATGAGGCAGCGGTCCCTGTCTATCAGAGCGACGCGGGGAACGGCCTGCATGAATGGAATGTATATCGCCTTGCGGACCGACATCCCATATTCGAACTCATTGGGCACCTTGGTCGGGCACTTGTCCATGCACTCACCGCATCCAGTGCACCTGTCCTCGTCGACGTAGCGCGCCCTTTTCATTATCCGGGCCGTGAAGTTCCCCGCCTCGCCGTGGAGCTCGATGAGCTCCGAGTAGGTCAGGACGTTGATGTTCGGGTGGCCGTAGCAGTCGGCCATCTTCGGCGCAAGGATGCAGATCGAGCAGTCGTTTGTCGGAAAGGTCTTGTCGAGCTGGGCCATCCTTCCGCCGATGCTCGGGCTCCTCTCTACGAGGTGCACCTTAACTCCTGATTCCGCCAGGTCAAGGGCCGCCTGTATGCCCGCGATTCCCCCGCCGATAACAAGAGCGCTCACATTCATTAAACCGCCCTCCCGACTCTGCCACCATCACCTACTCAACAGACCTCGGAGCACCGCTCTGCCCTCTCCTTATTCTTTCATACTCCTCCGCGCTGAGCTCGATGACCTTTGCGACCATGGGCTTTTTTCCTCTCGTCTCCCTGACGTATCTCTGGCAGTTGGGGTAGGTGCAGGGGCTGCAATTCCTGTGGGCGCAGGAAAGCTCTATCATGACTATCCTTCTGTCCCCATCTGGCACCTCTGGTATTTTCTCATCCTCCCTTTCCTTTATCTCGGCCATTTCCCCCCTCACCCGCCATGCGGGCATGTTGCTAATACCGTTATTATATTTATATATGTCGTGGAAAATTGTGTTGTCATATCGCCCTTTCCAGTAGCGCGAGAAAGTCCACAATCTCCACCTCAACCTCCTCCTTGGGCAAAGGGAGTTCTCCTGAGAGGCAGCACCTGAAATGTATCTGGCACTTGGGGCAGAAGCTCAGCATTTTCGTTGCGCCGGTTTTTTTCGCCTGCCTGAGCCTGTCCACCTGGAGGCGCTTCGACACTGAATCGCAGCCCGCGAACGCGCTCACGCCGCAGCACGCGGTGTCCTCGCCAGAGTTCTCCATCTCGACGAGCCTCAGGCCCGGCACCTTCTCCAGCAGCATCCTGGGCTCCTCGACGACCCCGATGTGCCTGCCGAGCCTGCAGCCGTCATGGTAAGTGACCGTCTCTCTCACCTCTTTCGTGAACTTCAGCTTCCCGTCCTCAAGCGCGTCGGCGAGGTACTCGCTGATGTGCAGCACCTCGGCGTCGAAGCCCGGGTCGACCTTCTGATAGTCCTTCAGGAGCGTCCGGAATCCCTCGGGGCAGATGGCGATGACGGTCTTCGCTCCTGCTCTCCTCATCCACTCGATGTTCAGCCTCGCCAGCGCCTCGAAGGTCTCCGTGTCCCCGGTCCAGTAGACGTCGTGGCCGCAGCACCTCTCCTCGCCACTGACGACCGGCGTCACGCCCAGCTTGTTCAGAATTCTCACCGCAGCCCTTGGAGATTCGAGCAGTCCGGGGTGCTTCTCCGAGAAGATTTTTTCGAAGTACGGCACGCAGCCTATGAAGAGCACAGTTTCCCCGCTCTCTGTAACCCTCAGATCCGGCGTCAGCCAACCAAGCCTGTTCTGCTTGAGCCCGGGCCTGGCCTGAATTCTCGATATCGTCCTGAGCAGCCCCCCCTCGGAGCAGACCGGTCCCGCGCCCGCCCTGAAGGCCTCCTCCCTCAGCGCCCTCACGAACTCGTTGTACTTCACTTTATAGGGGCACTTGGCGCTGCACCGCGCGCAGCTCAGGCAGGTCCAGAGATCCTTCTCGCTCCCGGCCTCCGCCCCCATGCCCTCCTGGGCCCTGACCACGAGGAGCCTGGGCGCGAATTCCTGATTGTATTTGGTCACGGGGCAGAGCGAGGTGCACTTGCCGCACTCGACGCAGTTGAAGGCGCCGGTCCTCTCTATCAATTTGTCCAGCTTTTCCTTCGCCAGGCCCACGCACGCCGCTCTCCCCGCCGCCCCCGCAGCTCCCGAGGCTCCCGCACCTCCGCGTACAAGGGGGAGCGGGCCCAGCCCCTTTATTCTTCCAACGAACTCCCTCACGGTCTCCGCGAACTTCTGGCCCTCCGAGGCCGAGACCCACTCCAGCCTCAGCCTGTCCCTCTCGATACCCAGAACCTCGAGCACGCCGTGCGTCTTCCTGATGTTCTTCTCGGCCTCCAGGTTGCCGCTGATATAGTGACAGTCGCCGGGGTGGCAGCCCATGACGAGGACCCCATCCGCGCCGAGCTCGAAGCTCCGGAGAATTATCACTGGCTCCACCCGGCCAGAGCACATCAGCCTCACGATTTTTATGTCGGGGGGGTACTGGAGCCTCGAGACGCCCGCGAGGTCCGCGCCCGCGTAGGAGCACCAGTTGCAGCAGAAGGCCAGTATTCTCGGCTTGAAGCCCTTCGAGCTGCCCGGCGCGCCCCCACCCGCCTCCGCCACAGTACCCCCTCTTTCCCGGCCGCTCACTCCCTCATCCCCCCGCCCGGTCCAGAACCCTGTCTCTCCTCCATCCCACCGGCGCCGCCCCCTCCCCCGCTCGCTCCCTCACCCGCAGCCTCACCCTTCTCGCCCCCGCTCGCACCTACACCCTCGACCGTCTTGGCGGCGTCGGGCCCTCCTTCCGGGCCATCGCATGGGCCGCACAGCGCCGCCTCCACCGCCGCCATTATCTGTTCCGTCCCGAAGTGAAGGATGGATATCGCCCTATTGCAGCATAGAGCCACGCACTTCCCGCAGCCCTTGCAGAGCGCCGGATTTATGCGCGACACCCTCCTCCCGTCCCCTTTATCCACGAGCTCCGGGGCCCGGAAGTCGCAGGCCTTCACGCACGTCCCGCAGGCCCTGCACCTCGCCTCGTCCACGACAGCCACCGCGGCCTCCGCCTCCAGCTCGTCCTTCGACAGAATTCCGCATGCCCTCGCGACCGCCCCCTGGGCCTGGAATATGCACTCCTCCACAAATTTCGGCGAGTGGGCGAGGCCGCAGAGAAATATTCCATCAGTGGCGAAGTCCAGCGGCCTGAGCTTGACGTGCGCCTCCAGGAAGAAGCCGCTCTTGTTCAAAGGTACCTTGAGCATTCTGGCCAGCTCCTCCGCGCCCTCGGCGGGGAGGGTGGCCACGGCGAGAACGACCAGGTCGGGGCGAATCACCACCCGCCTCCCGATGACCGGGTCCCGGACCGTCACCCTCAGACCGCCGCCCTCTTCCTCCACTAGTGGCGGCTCGGCGTCCTCGTGTCTGATGAAGTTGATGCCGAGCTCCCTGGCCTCCCTGAACCACTCCTCCCTGAAGCCGTAGGTCCTCATGTCCCTGTACAAGATGAATATCTGAACCTCCGGCCTTTCCCTCTTCAGCCTGAGCGCGTTCTTGATTGTCTCGGTGCAGCACACGCGGCTGCAGTAGGTCCTCCTCTCGTTCCTGCTGCCCACGCACTGAATCATTACGACCGTTTTGAGGGACGGGAGGGCTCCTGAGGCAATCCTCTCCTCGAGGTCCAGCTGGGTGATGACCCTCTCATTTTTTCCGAAGAGGTGCTCCTCCGGTCTGTACTCCCTTCCGCCGGTGGCGACGATTATCACGCCGGCCTCCACAACCCCCTCCGCTCCCGCCCCCCGCCCGCTCGGGCCGACCACCGCCCTGAAATTCCCTACGAACCCCTCGACCGCCTTGACTTCTGTGCTCTTCAGGACGCGCACGAGAAGAGCACTCTCGACCCTTTTTATCAAGTCTTCCAGATGGCCGCGCACGTCGAGACCGTCGAGTGTGTAGTGTATCCTCCTCGAGATTCCTCCGAGCTCCGGCTCCCTCTCGACGAGGGTGACTGGGTACCCCTGCGCCGCCATCTCGAGGGCCGCGGTCATCCCCGAGATTCCGCCCCCGATCACCAGCGCGCTCTTCTTCACCGGCGTCCTGAGCCTCTGGAGCGGCTGGAGCGTCCGGGCCCGGGCCACGGCCATCCTGACCAGAGCTATCGCCTTCTCCGTCGCCTCCTCCCTCTCGAGCATGTGTACCCAGGAGCACTGCTCGCGCAGGTTCGCCATCTCGAAGAGGTAGGGGTTGAGCCCGGCCTCCCTCATCGTCGCCTGGAAGAGGGGCGCGTGTGTCCTCGGGGTGCAGGAGGCCACGACGATTCTGTTCAGCGAGTACTCCTTGATTCTCGCCTGGATGTTCTTCAGCGTGTCCTGAGAGCAGGTGTAGGTGTTCTCGGCGGCGTAGACGACCCCCTTCTCCTTTTTGATCGCTTCGACGACCCTCGCCACGTCCACCGTGCCGGCGATGTTAATCCCGCAGCGGCAGACGAAGACCCCGACGCGGGGTTCCTGGCCTGAGACGTCGGTCTCGGGGGGCAGGGCGGGGGGCTGGACGAGCTTCCCCCTCACTGTAGCAATGACGGAGGCCGCCCTCGCCGCGGCGCCCGAAGCGTTCGCGACGGAGTCGGGGACGTCCTGGGGGACCGCGAATGCGCCTGCGACATAGATTCCTGGTCTCGATGTCTCGGTCGGGGTGAAGGTGCCGGTCTGGCAGAAGCCGTAGGGATTGAGCTTTATGCCCATTACCCTGGCGAGGCTCCGGGCCTCCGCCGGGGGCCTGATGCCCGCGGCGAGGACGACCATGTCGAATTCTTCCTTTACGAGCTTACCCTCGGCCGTCTCGTAGGTGAGCTCTAGGTTGAGGCTCCCGGGTTTCTCGGTTATGTGCGAGGGCCTCCACATGACGAACCTCACGCCGTACTCCCTCTCAGCGCGCCTGTAGTACTCGTCGAAGTCCTTCCCGAACGCCCTCATGTCCATGAAGAATATCGTGCTCCTCAGCCCGCGCACGTGCTCCTGCGCGATGAGCGCCTCCTTCACGCTGAGCATGCAGCACACCGCGGAGCAATACCTCTGCCTCAGCTCCCCGAAACGCGAGCCAACGCACTGGATGAAAGCGAGCTTTTCGGGAATCTTTCCGTCGGATGGCCGGAATATATGGCCTCTCGTGGGCCCCGAGGCGCTCAGCATCCTCTCGAGCTCTATACTCGTGATCACGTTAGGGAACACCCTGTAGCCGAACTCCCTGAGCATTCTCGGGTCGAACTTCTCGAAGCCGGGTGCAAGGACGATGGAGCCGACCTCTAGCGTCCTGGTCTCGGTCTCCTCGGGGCTGAACTCCACCGCTTTTGCGGGGCAGACCGCCGCGCAGCGGCCGCAGCCGACGCAGGCCCTCCTGTCAATCGTGTAGCAAAGGGGCACAGCCTGAGGGAAGGGTATAAAAACCGCCTTCCTGTCGCACATCCCCTCCTCGAAGGCCGACGGGGTCTCTATCGGGCAGAGCTCTGCGCAGCGGCCGCAGGCGGTGCACTTCCCCGGGTTGATGTACGGGAGCCTTCGCTTCACTGTGACCGTGAATCTCCCCGGCCCCCCGTCGACCCCCTCGACCTCCGCGTTATTGATTATCTCGATGTTCCTGTGCCTGCCCGTCTCGACAAGCTTGGGCGCGAGTATGCACATCGCGCAGTCGTTCGTCGGGAAGGTCTTGTCGAGCTGGGCCATGACGCCGCCGATGCTGGGCGTTTTCTCAACCACGTAGACTTTGAAACCGCCCTCCGCCAGATCCAGCGCGGCCTGAATGCCGGCCACCCCGCCACCCACCACAAGAACCGCACCGACCCTTGCGCCGGGGGTGCCATCTGCGGGGGCCCCGCCCGCCGCATCCGGCCGCCCGGCCCCCTCCGCATCCACCGGCCCCTCCCCTCCCGCCCCGGGCGCCCTCTCTCCCGCGCTCTCCATCAAGCCCCCCCACCTCCCGTCCGGTGCTGCCCCGGCCCCTGCCGGAGCGGCCCCAGCGCCCGAATCTGCTCCACCATCTCCTGAACAACGCGGGCGAACTTCGCCCCCTCCGAGCCCGCTATCCACTCCAGCCTGAGGCGCTCGCGCTCGATGCCGACGCCCTCGAGGAACCTGCGCAGGAAATCCATCCTCGCTTTGGCGCTCTCGTTCCCGCTGATGTAGTGGCAGTCTCCCGGGTGGCAGCCCGCGACGAGCACCCCGTCCGCTCCCTGCCTGAAGGCCCTGACGACGTGCGCCATGTCCACCCGCCCCGAGCACATCACCCTGACGATTCTGACGTTGGGCGGGTACTGAATTCTGCTCACGCCCGCCAGATCAGCTCCGGCATAGGCGCACCAGTTGCAGCAAAACGCGAGAATTCTTGGCTCGAAGTCCGTCAAGGCTCAGACCTCCGTTTCTCCAGCGCGTCCGCCGTGAAGACCGTGAAGTCCCTCACCGGGATGTCGACCAGAGCGCGGTCCACAGGAACCTTGTCCGCCGCGGCGCAGTCCAGATGTATCTGGCACTTCGGGCAGAAGGTCAGCATCACCTCCGCGCCCGTCCTCTTCGCCTCCATCAGCTTGTCCATCTGGAGGAGCTTTGTGCCAGCCCCGCAGCCCATCCAGCCCGACACCCCGCAGCAGAGGCACCTCTCGCGCGAGCCCTCCATCTCGACGAGCTCCAGGCCCGGAATCGCCCTCAGGAGCTCCCTCGGAGCGTCGTATATACCCATATGCCTCCCGAGCCTGCAGGCATCGTGGTAGGCGACCCTCTTCTTTGTCTCCCTGAACCTCAGCCTCCCCTCGCGCACCCAGGCCGCCATGAGCTCCGATATGTGCACCGCGGTGAAGGGGATGTCCTCCTCCGCGACGAGCGGGTAGTCCTTCCTGAACGTGCGCAGGCCCTCGGGACAGGTGAAAACCACGCGCTTCGCTCCCGTCGCTTTGATCGCGGCCACGTTCCTGTCAACCAGCATGGCGAAGTGCTCCTCGTCCCCCATCCAGTTCAGGTCGTGGCCGCAGCAGACCTCCTCCCGGCTCATCGCTGGAACCACCCCGGCGGCGTTCATTATCCTGACCGCGGCCCCCGGGACGCCGCCGATGTCCAGCCCCTTCCTGTCCCTGAACACCGTGGCCAGGTGCCTCGCGCAGCCGGTGAAGTAGTACAGCTCCCCCCTCTCCGCGACCTTCAGTCCATCCGTAACCCAGCCGAGGCGGTTCTGGACCAGCGCGCCCTTCGCCATCACCCTCATCATCGAATGAAGCAGGCCGCCCTGGGAGCACTCGGGGTCCACGCCCCTGAGAACGCCCTCGGCCCTCAGGGCCCTGATGAACTCCGTGTAGTCCACTTTGTAGGGACACATCGAGGTGCACATGCCGCAGGTCGTGCAGGTCCAGAGATCCCTCTCCCCCGCAAGGGCCTCCGGGTCCGGGCGGTCTAGGGCCCTGACCACCATCAGCCTGGGGGCGAAGTCCGGGTTGTGCTTGGTCAGGGGGCAGACCGAGGTGCACTTGCCGCACTCGACGCAGTCGAAGGCGTGCGTGTCCTCGATGATTCTCCTGACCACCTTCTCACTCATTCAGGTACCTCTCTCCAAGGGCCCCATCCCTCCCCGGCCGCTCCACCATACTATCCTCCACTCCCCCGTCTCTACATCCAGGGCTAACCGGGCCGGGCCCCAGCTCCCTCAGCCGCGCCGAGAACTCGTTCATCGCCCTGGCGAACTCGACCCTCTGGGAGGCGTTTATCCACTCCGTCCTGAGCCTCGCCGAACCGATTCCGAGCAGGTCGAGCAGCTCGCGCATCATCGCGGCTCTCTCCTCCGCCCTCTTGTTCCCGACCATGTAGTGGCAGTTGTCCATCTGGCAGCCGACGATGATCACTCCATCGGCGCCGTACTCGAAGGCCTTCATGATGTAGGCCGGCTCCACCATCCCGGAGCACATCACCCTGATGATCATGACGCCGGGCGGGTACTCGATTCTGTTCACGCCCGCCAGCACCGCGGATGGGTAGCCGCACCAGGCGCAGGTGAAGGCCACTATCGAGGGCTCGAAGCCGGCCGCGCCCGGCCCCCCGGCCCCCGCCCCGGCGCCCCCGGTCTCCTCGCCGCCGCTCATGCGCCGCCCTCCGTCATGCCGCGCCCTCCCCCGCCCGGCCCCCGCCCCCCTTCTCCCTCGACCCCGCCCTCTCCAGCAGCTCCCTCATCTCCGCCTCCATCTGCGGCCTCGTGAAGTGCTTTATCTGAATCGCGCGGCTGCAGCACTGCGCGGCGCAGGCCCCGCAGCCCTCGCAGCGCGCCTCGTCTCGCACCGAGACCATCCTGCCGCCCTTCTCGACCACTTTCGCGGCGCCGTACTCGCAGAGCTCCTCGCACCTCCCGCAGCCCCGGCACCTCTCCTCGTCCACGACCGCGATGGCCCGGGTCTTCCTTATCCTGCCCGCGGCCATCATGTCGGCGGCGGCGGAGGCCGCGATCTTGGCGTCCTCGATGGAGTACCTTATCCCCTTGGGGCCCTCGGCGCAGCCCGCCACGAAGACCCCCCTCCTGTACTCCGCCGGGAAGTTGGGGTTGAGATCCTTTATGAACCCGTCCTGGTCGAGCTGGAGGTGGAGGAGCTTCGCAAGCTCCTTCGAGCCCGCCGCGGGCTCCTGCCCTACCGCCAGCACCACGAGATCAGTTGGCATGTCCAGGACCTTCCCGAGGTCGGTGTCCTCGAACCGAATTCTCAGCCCCTCCTTCGTCTCCCTGACCTCCGACACCCGGCCCCGGACGAAAACCACACCCTCGGCCTTGGCCTGCTCGCAGAACTCCTCGAACCCCCTGTAGGGTCCCCTGAGGTCAATGTAGTGAACGAAGACCTCGGTCTGCGGGTGGAGCTTCCGGATCTCCCTCGCCTGTCCTATCGCGTAGGTGCAGCAGACGAGGGAGCAGTGGAGGTTCCCCTTCACCCTGTCCCTGGAGCCGACGCACTGGATGAAGTTCACCCTGCGCGGCACCTCGCCCGTCGAGGGCCTGACGAGCCTCCCTAGGAACTCCCTCTCCCGGGCGAGCATCTTCTCCAGGTCCATGGTCGTGACCACGTCTTTGTAGACGCCGTAGCCGTACTCGGGAATTCTCCGGGCGTCGAAAACGTCCGAGCCGCAGGCGACGACTATCGTCCCGACCCTCAGCTCCACGGGGCCCCCGGGCGTCCTGAGCCTGATCCTCCTGTCCCCGAAGCCGCCCTCGATGGACTCGACCTCGCTACACAGGTAGACATTGACTCGGGGGTTCTGGAGAACGCTCTCCACCTTGGGCGTGAGCACGCACTCCTTGCAGTACTGCATGCAGCAGATTCCGCAGTTGTGGGTGGGGAAGGTCACGCTCAGGCTGTAGGCCCTCCCACCGAGTCTGTCGCTCCTCTCGACCAAATGGACCCTGAAGCCCCTCTCTGCGATGCAAAGCGCCGCCTCCATCCCCGCAACCCCTCCTCCAACGACGAGCGCCTCGGGAACCACCGCGAGCTCGACGTCCTGGAGCGGCTCGAGCTCCGCGGACCGCGCGACGGCGGCTTTCAGGAGCCTCAGGGCCTTCTCCGTCGCGACCGCCCTGTCGCCGTGGACCCAGCCGCAGAGCTCGCGTATGTTGACCTGCTCGTAGAGGTACCTGTTCAGCCCGGCGCGCTCGAGGGCGTCGCGCATTATCAGGCCCTGTATGTTCGGCGTGCAGGCCCCGACAACGACCCTGTCCGCCCCCGACGCTTTCCAGGCCTCGACCATCTCCTTCTGGCCCTCCGGGACGCAGAGGGCCTCCTGGACCCTCACCATCGCCACTCCGGGGAGCTCTGATATCGCTGGGGCCAGCCTCTCCATGTCGAGGTGTTTCCCCAGCTCGCTCTTGCAGGTGCAGAGGAAGACCGCGACCCTCGCCCCGCCACCCTCCTTCCGCCCCGCCGGCGCTCCCAGCGCCCCAGTGGTCACGTGACCACCCCCGGGCTCGCCCCCGCTCCCCGGCCCCCCGCGCCATCCTCCGGCGCCTCCGAATTCCCTAGCACGACAGCATCTCCCCCGTCCTGTGGACCTTCTCCCTCCTCATCTCGTTGAAATATTCCTCTATAATGCAGGCGTCGGTGATGAAGCCGTAGAACTCTCCCCTGTCCAGCACCGCCAGGGCCGATACCCCGCAGCGCGTCATCAGCCTGGCGGCCCACCTGAGGTCCATCGTGAGATCGTTCACGGTGATCAGGGGCTTGCTCATTATCTCCGAGACCCGGACCTGCTTCGCGTCCCTCCCGGCTGCGAAGACCTTCTTCAGAAGGTCCCCCCTGGTCACAATGCCATAGGCGTCGTTGCGGCCCTTTCTGGGAACGAGGAGCGGGGCGAAGTCGGACGCCGCCATCTTTCTCAGGGCGTCGAGCGCCGTCGCCTCCGCCGGAATCGTGTCGATTCTAAACTTCTTTATAGCGTTCTGTAGAGGAATCATTGCGCACCGCCCTCCCGCGCATCCCGCGCCCCCGCGTCGCGGCCTCCCGCGCCCGGGACAGCCTCCCGCCCCTCCCGGCGACCTCCGGCTCCGCCGCCGGCGCCCTCGCCCCCGACTCCCGCTCCAATTTCAGCACCGGCCTGCGCCTTCCCCCCGCCCTCCAGCCTCCTGAGCCACCCCCGGAGAACGTCCCGGTCCGTGACGAAGCCCCTGAACTCCCCCCTGTCGAATATGGCCAGGCAGGAGACGTCCCACTGGGCCATTGCGGCCGCCACCCACTCGATGGCGACCTCGACGTTGTTCAGGATGAGCAGGGGCTTGGAGGCGAGCTCGCGCGCTGTGACCCTCTCCGGGTCCAGGCCCTCGGCGATCAGCTTGCCGATGATGTCGCGCCGGGTAATGACGCCCTCCGTGTCCCCCGGGCCGGTCTTCTCCACAAGGAGAAGGGGGACCCTGTACTCCGCCATGAGCGCTATCGCCTCCGCGGCGCTCGCGTCCGGACTGATGGTCTTATAATCCCCCTTCAGCTCCAGATCTCTCAGCGTCATCTCTCCCCCTCCGGTTTCTCTCCAGATGCGCCCCGCCGGGCGCCGCAGAAAGCCAGCGTACTGAAAAGCGGCCGCGTCATCCCTCCACCACCGACGGATAGAGCCTCTTGAGGAAGGGCCGCACGGTCACGAAGTGCCACTCGAAGCCAAGCCTGTCGGGGTCTATGCCGAAGGCCAGGGCCAGCAGCTCGGAGATGTGGAGCACGGGAAGCGACGAGATTCTCAGCTCCCTCTGGGCATGGTCGAACTGGAAGAGGCAGTAGGGGCACCCTGTTACGATGCACTCGGCCCCCGCCGCCAGCATGCTGTCGAGCTTGTCCTTTGTTATGGCGTTGGCGAGCCGCGGCACCTGCAGCCTGACCCCTCCCCCGGCGCCGCAGCAGGCGAGCTTCTCCGGGTACCTCACGCTCTCCGCCCCGGTCGCCTCGACGAGCTCGTCCAGCATCACGGGGTTCGCGGGGTCGTCTATCGTGGTGCGGATGGTCGGCCTCAGGTAGTGGCAGCCGTAGTGAACGGCCGCCCTCACGCCCCTCATCGGGTTCCTCACGAGCGCCTCTATCCTCTTTCTCCCGAAGTCATTGTACAGGACCTCGATGATGTGCCTGACCCGCACGGGCTCGTAGAAGTTCCTGTGGCCCTCGGTGCGGACCAGCCTGCCCCTGTACTGCCTCCCTATGTCGGCCAGGACGTTGTTGACCATGTTGCACTTCAGAACGTTCTGAAGCTCCTCCGAGGCCTTGAGGAGAGAAGAGAAGCAGCCGTTGCATATCGTCACCAGGTCCGCGCCCAGATCCTGGACGACCGTCAGGTTCCGGGCCGCCACGGTGAGCCAGGTGAACCTGTCGGACGAGTAGAATGTGGGGAGCGCGGGGCAGCAGGTGAACTCCTTCACATCCAGGAGCTCCGCGCCCAGGTATCTCTCGCCGAGAATCTCCCTCGTCGCGTACTCCACACCCGGGAACCTGTTGGGTATCGTGCAGCCAGAGAAAAGCGCGTACCTCATTTCCGCACACCCTCGCCCCGGCTCTTTCCGGCCCCCTTCCGGCGGCCCTCACCGGCCTTCTCCCCGCGGCCCGCCGCGCTCATTTCTTCTCCTCCAGACCTAGAATTCTGTCGAACCCCGTCCGGCGGAATATCGTCGCGAGCTCCTCGAGCGCAGTCCTGTAGCCCGGCAGGGTGTTGGGCAGGGGCTCGAGGCCCTGCCTCTCCCTGTACCTCCTTATATCGTCGCTCGGCACCGCGCCGAACCCATTCCTGAGAATCAGGCCGACGTTGTCCCTTATCCAGCGGGGCACGCCCCTCTCCCTGACCTGTATGTGCCGGATCGCGACGAACACCTCCGCGGGGTCGATGTCCGCGGGGCAGTGCTCGTAGCAGCGGTGGCACCCCGCGCAGATCCAGGGTATCGAGAAAAATATTTTTTTGTAGCCGTACTGGCAGAGCTTTATCAGGTTCCGGGTCTTGTAGGGCGTCTTGAGCGAGACGGGGCAGACGCCCGTGCAGTTCCCGCACTGGAGGCAGGTCTGGACGTCGTGCCCGCCGTACCTGATTATCTGCGAGACGAAGTCGGGGTCGTGCTCCTGACCCGTCAGGACGCTGTCCTCCACGATCAGGGCCTCCTCCGCCCCGGCGCTGTTCCCGCTCCCCCCCTCGGCCCTGCCCCCCTGTGTCGCCCTCTTCTCGCTCTTCTCTATCCTCCCACCCCCCTTCCGTTCTCCACTTTCTCCCCCTCGCCCGGGAGCGCCGCAGCCATCTCGCTCTCGAGCTGCTCGTCGCTGAAGCCCCTGACGGTTATCGCCAGGCGCGGGCAGGCCGCGGCGCAGGTGCCACAGCCGTGGCAGAGGGCTTTCTGAATTCTCGCCTTTTTGCCGCTCCCGGTCTCCACGAGCGAGGGCGCGCCGTAGGGGCAAAGGCTGGCGCAGAGCCCGCAGCCCTCGCACAGCGCCTCGTCCACCTCCGCCGTGGTGGGCTCGAGGATTACCTTCCCGCGCGCCAGCATCGCCGCCGCGCTCGAGGCCGCGGCCTTGGCCTGCGCAACGGTGTCCGGGATGTCCTTGGGCCCCTGGGCGCAGCCGCATATGAAGACCCCGTCGCGCGAGGTGTCCACGGGCCTGAGCTTCGGATGGACCTCTTGGAAGAAGCCGTCCGGGCTCCTCGGAATTCCGAGCATCCGGCCCAGCGCCTCCGTCCCTTCGGAGGGTACCATTCCGATCGAGAGGACCACAAGGTCGAACTCCCTCTCGGTGATTTTGTTCAGCAGGGTCTCCTCGGCGCGGATGGTGATGTTCTTCGTCCGCGGGTCCTCGGTCAGGCGAGCGGGCCTGCCCCGGATGTACTCGACACCGGCCATTGACCTGACCCTGTGGTAGAACTCCTCGAAGCCCTTCCCGAAGGCCCGGATGTCAATGTAGTAGACCGAGGTGCTGATGTCCTGGTAGTGCTCCTTCAGGAGCTGGGCGAGCTTCATCGTGTACATGCAGCAGACGCGGGAGCAGTACTTGTTCGAGGTCGCCTTCCAGTTGCGCGAGCCCACGCACTGGATGAACGCCACCCGCTTCGGCGCCGCCCCGTCCGAGGGTCTGCGCACCTCCCCCCTCGTCGGGCCAGAGGCGTTTATCATCCTCTCCAGCTCGAGGGCCGTGATGACGTTTGCGAACTCCCTGTAGCCCCAGTAGCCGTGGACGTGGGGGGTGTAGGGGTCGAAACCCGTGGCGACTATGATCGCGCCCACCCTGACCCTTACCTCCTGCGGCTTCATTTCGAAGTCGATGGCGCCCGTCGGGCAGTTCTTCCTGCAGAGGCCGCACTTGCCCGTTTTGAAGTGTATGCAGCTCGCGGGGTCTATCGTGTACTTCAGGGGCGCGGCCTGCGGGAAGGGGACGTAGATCGCCTTCCTCCTCCCGATGCCCATGTCGAACTCGCTCGGGGCGCCGCCGGGGCAATTCTCGGCGCAGATGCCGCAGCCGACGCATTTGCTCTCGTCAACGTAGCGCGGTTTCCTCTCTATCCTGACGTCGAAGCTGCCCGCGTGGCCGGCGACCTCCCTGACCTCGGAGTAGGTCATCAGCCGGATGCCCGGGGTGTGCAGCACCTCGACCATCTTCGGCGCCAGAACGCATATCGCGCAGTCGCCCGTGGGAAAGGTCTTGTCGAGCTGGGCCATCCTTCCACCGATGCTCGGGAGCCTCTCGACGAGCACGACCTCCAATCCCTGCGCGGCGAGGTCGAGAGAGGCCTGGATGCCCGCGATGCCCCCCCCAATGACCAGAACCCTCCTCTCGACCCCGAGCTCCTGCGCGGTGAGGGGCTCGAGCATCCTCGCCCTCGCCACGCCCATCCTGACGAGCTCCTTCGCCTTCTCCGTCGCCCTCTCTTTATCGCCCTGGTGGACCCAGGAGCACTGCTCGCGCAGGTTGACCATGTGGACCATGTACGGATTCAGGCCAGCCTCCTCCCCCACCCTCTTGAATGTCGCCTCGTGGAGCCGCGGAGTGCAGGAGGCGACCACGATTCTGTCCAGACCGTGCTCCCTTATCTGCTTCTTTATTTCTTCCTGACCGACGGTGGAGCAGGTGTAGATGTTGGCCCTGGCCACGACCACGTTCTCCAGCGTGGTAGCATACTCGGCCACGGCCGGGCAGTCCACCGTGCCACCGATGTTGGAGCCGCAATGGCAGACGAAGACCCCTATCCTTGGCCCCCCGGCCCCCCCCCTATCCCCCAAAGCATCCTCCCTCCGTCTCGCTCCCGACCCTGGCCCCGCGCTCGCCTCCTTCCCGAATTCTCACATCCGCACTCTCCGCCCCTCTCATCGCTGAGACCCCGCGCGCGCCCCTCCCCGAAGGCTCTCCCCCTCTCCGCCCCCCGCGGCCCCGGCGCCGCTGACGGCCGGCCCGCCCGCACCTGCACCGGTCGCCTGCACGGGGCCGGTGCCGAAGAGCTGGAGCCCGGCCCTCTCGCCCCTCGTCTCGACCCTGCGCGCCCTGAGCAGCATCAGAAGGTGCCTGTGGACCGCGCTCCTGTCCAGCCCGGTCGCGCGGACCAGCTCGGGTATCGTCCTCTCGCCGCCCTCCAGCTCCATCATTATCAGCTCGCGCTCCAGCTCCACCCTGCCTATCTCGTCCATCAGGTGGTCGAAGCGCGCGTCAGTGAGCGTCTTTCCGAAGACGTTCCCCCTCTCGACCAGCTCCTTCCTTTTTCCGAGGAGCCACCTGACCCTGTCCCCCCTGACGACCCTCTCCGCCGCCCTGAGCAGGCGTGACTCGTCCCCCATGGCGAACCCCAGTCCCCGCTTTTCATTCCATTGCTCCAGTAGCTGATGTGGCTGTTCCCCTCAATTTGCGCTCGCCACGTCCGGCACAACGATGGAAGACAATATTATTATTAATAAATTTTGGATGCTTTGCCGGGACGGGGTCACCCTCCGCCCCCGCGGGCCCGGCGCCTGCGGGACGGGAGCACCCCCGCCCTCTCGAGCAGCTCCCTCGTGTCCCCGTGGAGCTCGTCGCCGAGCGCCCGAATCTCTTCTACGGTGAACCACCTCGCCACAGCCACGTCGCTCCCCGGCCTCGGCCCAAAGTCCCCGCCCCGCGCCGGCCCCGCTGCTCCCCCATCGTCGTCCGCTCCCTGGAGTTCTCCCCGGCTCGCCCGGGCCTGGGGCCGGTCCTTAGGCCCCGCTCCGGCCCGCGCACCCGCACCCCATCCTTCCCCCCTCCCTCCCTTTCCAATCCCCGAGTTGCACCCCGTCTCATCCGCCGCCACGCGCCCACTCACCCGCGCCAGAAAGTCAATGTAGACGACCTGCATGAATTTCCTGCCCCACCAGCGAATCAGCCTGTCCGAGGGCTCCAGCGCGCGGACGATGTCGATATCGAGCCCGGTCTCCTCCCTCACCTCCCGCCTCGCCCCCTCCTCCAGAGTCTCGCCGAACTCGAGCATCCCGCCGGGGCAGATCCAGCGACCTCTCCAGAAGCGTTTCCGGGGATCATCGGAGGGGTGGTGCTTCACGAGCAGGACCCGGCCCGCGTCGTCCAGCACCACAGCGCCCACGCCGACGCGAATTCCCTCCGGCCGGACACCGCTTCGCTTGCCTCGCCCTTTCTCACCCATCCTCCTCCCGCTCATGGGCACCCCCAACCATTCCGCCCCCTCAGGCCCATCATCGGTCTCCTCCCCGGGACGAGCGGCTCAGTAGTCCAGCAGGGTCTTTTGGTCCGAAGCCCCTCTCTTCCCGCCCCTCGCAGTCTCCTCCTCGCCCTCCTCTGCGCCACCCTCGCCACCGCCCTCCTTTCCAGCGCGACGAGCGCTCCGGGCCGAGCGCTCCTCCTCCGACGGAGTTCCGAACTCCGCCACGCGCCTCGGGACCGAGCCCTCCCCCGACGCCAGCATCAGAAGGTTACGGACCGCCGGCGATGTGCTCTCTGCGTCAAGCAGGAGCGCGACGTGCTCCTCCTCGAGCCTGAGCCTCCTGATGAACTCGCAAGCGAATGCCCTGTCGGTCTTGAAGAGGTGCTTGAACACGGGGAGCATCACTTGCCTCGCCTGATGAGTCGAGAGATGTGTGTAGGAGGCGAGCCCTGCGAGAACCTCGGCCTCGACCCTCCCTGCGGCGAGCGCCCTGGACCTCTTGACAAGCCAGAGCGGGAACCTGTACTTATTGAACTCTCTGTACCTGTGCCTCTTGGCGAGCGCCACCCCAGCGCTCATCAGATCGCTTGCATATGCCCAAAGGCTGTAGGCCTGAAGCCTCTGGGCTCTGCCGAGAAAAATGTCGGCTCTCGAGAGAGCGTCGAACCCCGCCGCCAGATCCCCAGGGTCCCTGTACTCGACGGGCAGGTTTTCGTCGAGCCAGAGCAGCACGAAATCCGGCGGCTCCTCCACCCTCTTCATCGCGGCCCTCGCCCTCTCGACGCTCGTTCCCTTCAGGATGTCCACGACGACGTCGTAGATGCCGGCCCTCTCGTCCCTCTCGCCCAGCGCCTTCAGGCTCTCCATCCTCAGGACCTTCGTGCCCTCGCAGAGCGACTGGAGGTCGTTGATCGCGGCGCGCAGATCCCCGCGGGCGCGCACCGAGAGCTCCTCGAGCGCGTCGGGGCTGGCCGAGACCCCCTCGGCCTCGCAGATTCTCCGCAGGGCGGCCCGAATCACGTTCTTATTAATTCTATCGAATTTGATGAGCTGGCAAAGGCCCTTCAGCGCCTCTCCCCCGCCTTTCGTCAGGGCATAGGCATCGTTGACGATCAGCAGAATCGGCTGGCGGGTGCCGAGCACAGTCTCCACAATGGCCCTCTTCCCACCCCTGTCGCCCACGTCTTTTGTCCCGGCCGGCGGGGGCTCCCCCCTCTCACCCCCCTCCCCCCTGGCCACGCTCACGCGCGCCGCCTGCTCGTAGAGGTTGTCGGCCTCGTCGAGAATCACCAGCTTCCTCCCGCCGCTCCTCGAAGATATGTAGTCGCCGTCGTCGGTGAATGTGTCGTGGAGGGCGCCTGAGAGCGCCACCTTCTTAATGACGGCATAGTTCCGGGCGTCGGATGCGTTGAGCTCCAGAACCCCCCAGCCCATGTCCTCCGCCAGCGCGAGCGCGGCGCTCGTCTTTCCGGTGCCCGGAGGGCCCACGAGAATCGCAGCCTTCTTCTGCGGGTGGCCGTGCTCCCAGTTCTCGGCCCACCTCCTCAGCTCCGCGAGGGCCCGGGGATTGCCGAGAACGTCTTCGAGGCGGCGGGGCCTGTACTTCTCGGCCCATGACTCGCTCGAGGCCCGCTGGGCGCCAGCCAACGGCGAGCCCCCGGCCCGGCCCCTCTCGCGCCCCGCCCCCCCCTCGACGCGCCCATGGCTATCGCTCTCCTCACCCTCAGTGCGCTCCTCCCGTCCCTCCCGGCCCCCGGAAGTCCTCTTCCGCTCCCGCGCCACGTGCTGGGTATTCGGCTCCGACGTGATTATGGTTTCGGTGGCCCCGGAAAGGCCGGGGCGCGGCCTGATGCCTCCCGGGGGAGAGCAGGAGCCCCTCGAGCCTCCTGTTGACGCGGTGAAGGGAATCCTCGAAGAAGTAGGCGGCCGCGACCAGAAGCGCTATCGCAATGGCGCCCGCGAGAGTTCTCTGGACGGGGGAGAACGGGAGGAGAAGGCTCAGGAAGGCCATCAGGACGACGGAGAGGGACGCCGCTGCCACGTTAGCGAAGAAGCGCCTGACCAGGCCCTCGCCCGCCGCGCGGGCGCTGCTCGAGCCGTGGACGACGGCGGAGGATACCTGCGCGATGAACCTCTGGACTCTCCGTGCGATAATGACCGACTGGACGAGGAGGACTGCGAGGGCTGGGAGGAGGAAACTGAGCTGGACATGGAACGGGTCCATGCTGAGCCGCTCCGCCACCCACCCTGCCTGCGGGACCGCCCACCCAGCCGCGAGGGCCGTGGCCGCTATGATGAGCCCGCTCAGGAACATGCTGCGGGCGAAGCGCGCCGCGCCGCGAAGGAGCGCGGGGTTTCTTTTCATCCTCTTTTTGAGGACGCCCACCCACTCCGCGCTCGTGGAGCAGTATATGCCCAGGCCAGATGGCCGGGAGCGCGTGGCGCGGGCGACGAGAGCGTCCCCGGCCCTGACCATGTACGGGTGGAGAGCACTCGTCACTAGGGAGGCGATGAGCGCCACGGCGAGCAGGGGCTTTGTTACCGAGCCCGAGGCCTCGGCGGTCATTGCGATGACGAAGGAGAACTCGCCCATCGCGAGCATGCCGAGGGACACGCGCAGCGCGGCCTCGCGGCTCCTCCCGCCCAGAAGACAGGCGAATGCGATGGAGCCAAAGTTCAGGCCGATGAAGGCCGTCGCGACGAGCAGGCCGAGGGGCAGGGCGGATAAGAGCTCGCCCAGCGTGGCGTAGAAGCCGATGGTGACGAAGAAGAGGGCGATGAAGAAGTCCCTAACAGCCCCCATCTCTCTCTCGACCATTCTCGCGCTGCGAGCCTCGCCCGCGATGACGCCCATCACGAAGGCCCCTATTGAAGCGGACATCCCGAGCGCCTGCGCCAGACCAGCCATCCCGAAGCAGAGCCCCAGCGCCGTCAGGACGGTGAGCTCGCGGCTGCGCCGCCGCGCCACCCAGTCCACGCCCCGCGGGACCACGTAGGCCCCGAGCGCAATCGCAAAGACTGCGAAGAGGACCATCCTAAGGACGGTCATCAGAACACCGCCCAGCGGCATCTCGAGCCCGGCCTCGACCGATGAGAAGAAGGCGATGATGACGACGGCGGCCGCGTCCTCGACGATAGCGATTCCGAGCATCAGGCGGCTGCTCGGCCAGCGCAGCCTCCCCGTCCGGGCGAGCTGGCGGTATATCATCACCGTGGATGTGACGGCCACCATCCCGCCGAGCGCCGCCGCCTCCGCTCCGCTCCAGCCGAGAATGAGCCCGAGCCAATACCCGCCCGCGAGGCACAGAGAGACCTCGATGCACGCAATGAAAACGACGAGAAGGCCGTAGCTCCGAAGCCTGCGAAGGCTGAACTTCAGGCCGATGGAGAAGAAGAGAAGGGCCATGCCCAGCGACGACATCAGGTCGATGGACGAGGCGCTGCTCACCAGCCCCGTTCGCGGGACCACCGTCGCCAGAATCACTCCAGCGAGAATATAACCGGGGAGCAGGGGGAGCCGGAGGTGGCGGAAGAGGAGCGCCACGACGGCGGCCGCGCCCATGACCAAAGCGAAGTCCGCGAGATACATTGCCTCCCCCGCCATCGGCCGGTCATTGCGGTGCGTGAATTTATTGGTAGCCCCTCCGGCGACCGGGACCTCCAGGGCCCTTGGGGCGCTCCACGGCGAGACCCGAGCCCGGGAACACCAATGCCCAGCCGCCCCGGCTCCCCTCGCTCATATAAGAAAAAAACCGCTGCGGGCCCCATCAGACCCGGGCGCGCGGACGAACTCAGGACCAATAACACCGGCATGGCTCGGGCTCGAGGACTCGACGTCAGCGGGGAACCCGGGTCAGTGGGCTCCGTCACGCGCCGTTCTGGACCGCGCCCGCGCGCTCGACCCTGCCCCTGCCGTGCACCAGCGCCTCGTGCTCCTCCCTATGGCGGCATCTGGGGCAATACTTCCTCTTTTTCACAGGGTCGTAGCGCTTGTAGGTTCCGCACTTCCCGCAGAAGTGGCTCCTGTCGAGCATGGGAACGAATTTATATCACCGAAGTGGTAGATATAATTTTCGAATTTCCCCAGGGGGACAGGCGGTCTCCCCGCGGGGACGGAGGAGATGACCTGCGAGGACCGCAGCCGGCTCCACCGTCGGAAAAAGCGCCGCGCCGAGATGAATTCCTGTGCCCCGCCCGGGACGAACTCGATACCCGTTGGGACGCGCGCGATCTCGGCGTAGGCTTGCGTGTGCCCCGCGGGGGCGCAAATGGCTACATCGGAAACGCGGACGAAACCTCCTTGGACGAGCGTGACACCCGCGGGCGCGCACGGCCAAGCCGCGGGGGCGCGCGGCGGCCCGTCATCAAGGGCTGGAGCCGCCGGCGGAATCGCCTCGCAAACGGCCGGGAGCCGCCGGCCCCGCGAGGCCGCGGGAGCGCGCGCAGACGCCCCCGCGCAATACCTTACCAGACGGGCACGCCGCGGAACCCTCAGGCGCCCCGCGCCCTCGGGCCCGCCCTCACCCTGCTCCTGAGCCTGCGTATCGTCGCGGCCGCGGGCGTCCCCTTGCCCACCGCGCCCTGAATCATGTCGAGCTGCCCCGAGGCGAGGACGTACATCGCCCTGTCGGCCTCGTTGAGCTTCTTGGTCTGCGCCTTCAGCGAGGCCTTCAGCGCCTCCTGCCTCTCGTTCTCGGCCACCGTCCTCTGAATCGCGCCCTCGAGCTCTCTCGCCATCCTCTCGGGGTCCAGCCCGGCCTGCCTAAGCATCGGACCGTTGGAGCCGATGAACTCGAGAAGCGACCGCGCGAAGCCAACCCTCTCCGTGTAGGTCAATCTCGGCAGGGAAACCACCGCCGGGTAATTCGCAGGTGGGATTATAAAGGTTGGCCTGAATCATTCTCCGCACCGTCCCCTCCCGGAGAAAACGCCCCGCGCAGCCGGCGGTCTCCGATGTCACGCCGTCCGGGAAACCGTGGGCGGCGCTACGGCTGCGGGCGGCCCCAGAGGCGGTCGCAAACGGACAACAGAAAAGCCGTCACCGGGGGAGGCGCACCCCGAAGGGCCCGAAGAGAGCGGAGCGCGGTACGGCGCTCTCGGGTCCCGGGCGGGGGCGGGGGGAGACGACGACGGCGCCCATGAAGCAATTGAGACCCGGGGAAGGGAGGTTCTCTCCCAAGACCGCCAGGACAGAGGGCGATGCGTTGAAGGGAGGCGCACGGAATTTACGGGGGCGATTGAATTCGAGGTATCACACACGCAGAATCAATGCGGTCTCTCACCAGTATGGAGAGACTAGAAATTCAAGCGAGGAAGGAAAGTGGCATCGGAGAGAAGGTTGGGCTTTCGTGAGAGGCAGCGATCCGAAGCGGCAGGGGAAGCGAATTCAGACTTTAATCTTACTAGGGTCAATTTCTGCAGATTTAGTTCGCAAGGTGCATGGCCTGCCGCTCAGGGCCGCCTTGTGCCGGGCTAATAGCTCGGGCTCTAGGTGAACCGCCAAAGGAGCAGTCCCGGGCCCGGAGGGCTGCCGCTGGGCGTGCAGTGGGTATGAATAACCTCAATATGCGCCCCCGGCGAAAAGGTCGAAAAGTTTAATAATGAACAATTGTATTCACTTTCCCCCCTTAGGCCTCGTCCAGGAGCGGAGAAGGTTGTTAGGAGCGTCACCACGACGGCCAGATTCCGGAGCCGAAGAGACCGTTTCAAGAAGGCTTCCAATCCAGATCGGTGGCTGCAAGCCAACCCCGTGCTGGAGAGAATTTGTGATATCAGAGGGACCGCCGCACTCTCAGGATATCCCAGTGGAGGTTGTAATGACCCGGGAATGGAGGAGAAATCTCGCGCTGGAAAGACTCAGAAGGGCGGCGTCTGGGATGCTGGTGCGATGCGGGATTGTGCGCGATGACCGGAGGGAGCATACGCTCCATATAAGAGCGAGGACACCGTTCTTTATAACCGAGTTGGGAACTAAAGCCTTGTTAAACCCATATACAGAATACAAGCAATGCGGGGTGATAAATTGATTAATACCTATTATAAAAATGAAGATATCCCTTATTTAATAGTTGGAGAATTTCTATGAGCCTCAGAGAAACCTTTTTTGAAGAGTCCTTTAAGGCGCTCACGGACCACTCACCAATGCGATGGCAAACAAGACTCTATCAGAATATCTCGAATGGCAACTTCCCAGATATTATAAATATACCCACTGGGTTGGGGAAAACTTCAGTCATTCCAATTTGGCTGATTAGTCTAGTCACGAATGGAAAATGCGGGAACGGCTCTATTCCTCGAAAATTAATATATATTGTCAACAGGCGGACCGTGGTCGATCAGGCCACAGAAATAGCCTTAAAATTAAGAGAGCGCCTGCTCAATCCCGATATTGTTCAAGATGAAGAACATAAAAAAATTCTAACCGAGATTTCTGGACGATTATATAATTTATCTTCCGGAATAGACAAAAACCCTTTGGCGATAAGCACTCTAAGGGGTGAAGTGGCTGATAACGAAGAGTGGAAAATGGACCCTGCTCGACCGGCAATAATTATCGGAACAATCGATATGATTGGCAGTAAAATCCTATTCAGCGGATACGGAGATGGTAGATACCACCGTGCTCATCATGCAGGCCTGCTGGGACAAGATTCGCTGATAATCCATGATGAATCTCATCTGACACCGGCATTTGGTGAGCTGCTCGCTCAGATCTCTAAACTACAGCGTAACAATAGCGGTGTTCGGCCCATTCGAATTATGGAACTTTCGGCGACCCCGGGCTCTAGCCTCCCCAACACCATGGGCCTTGAGCCACAGGACGAGGAGGAGGAGATAGTAAGGCAGCGGATTTGTGCTAGTAAGACGCTCTTTTTCCACAGCGTAGAAGAGAGGCTATATATTTCAAAAATCGTCGAGATTGCGATACAACATGAGACTCCACCATCAAAAGTTTTGATATATGTCTATTCTCCGGAGATGGCTCGAAAAGTATCGAATGAGTTGCAAAAACACCTCGGCAGAGGCTCCGAAAACCGTATCGCTATTCTTACAGGAACCATCCGGGGTTATGAGAGAGACAAATTGGTTCGGGAGAACAAAGTATACCGTGCCCTTATGAATCATGAGGAAGCAATTGACCAGACGGTTTATCTAGTCAGCACATCCGCAGGAGAAGTAGGGGTTGATTTTGACGCTGACCATCTTGTCTGCGACCTTGTCCCGCTGGACTCTATGATCCAGAGACTCGGGAGGGTGAATCGCTGTGGGGGTGTTGGTAGAGCGGGAATGGAGCGAAGGGCAAGAGTGGACATTGTGACCTCAGAGGACAATCAAAAAAAGGCAACGAGCCCACTCTTTACCGCAATTGCGAGAACAAAAGATATTCTAACACGTTTACCAAGTACATCAAATGGGGGATATAGTGCGAGCTCCCGCGACCTTCTTAATTTACTCTCATCTTTAGACACTGACGAGAGAGCGGGTGCATTCTCTCCCAGAGGGGAAATAAAACCCCTGACCGAGATTCTTCTTGATCATTGGTCCATGACGAGCATTAGTAAACCTATGCCTGGCAGGCCTCAGGTATCACAGTACCTCCACGGCATCACTCAAGACCCTCCTGAGACATTCCTAGTCTGGAGGCTGGAGGTTCCCCATTTGGAAGGTATAGACGATGCCCCTCTCGAGGACTGGTTCCGTGCCTGTCGCATCGAGAGCCATGAGAGATTGAGAGAGCGCACTGATGTCGTTAAAAAAGTTCTAAAGTCATTGCTTGAAAAGCACCGCAAAGCGGAACCGAATCGCGATTTCACCGTTATTCTGTTGGATGAGCGGGGAAATGTCGAACACAAACGCCTTTCAGAGATAGTGCAGAAAGAATTCGATTTGGAATACCTCACGGTGATAATGCCAACCGTGGTCGGAGGCCTGACGCAGGAGGGCATGCTGAGCGCGGACACAGCTATAGAGAGCATGGACGTGGCCGAAGCCGCTCGGGAAGGTACGCGGAGAAGAGAGAGGTGGCTTCACATTGCATCGAGCGGCCAATCTACATGGATCAGACTTCTAACGGGAGAAAAGTACGCTTCGCCCCCTGAAGACCTCCAGGAAGTTGAGCGCATTACGCTCAGCGAGCCGCCTGAAGCCATTGAGGAGGGAGGAGAATTCAAATATCTCGTTCTTTTAGTGGAGGGGCGGAGAACATCTATTGAAGACCCCGAACTCGTCAAATTCAGACAGAAGTTGAATGACCATAATCTACTTGTTAAGGAATACACTAAACGCATCTGTGATGCCTTGGGGTTGAGCGAAACCATTAGAGCTCCACTGATGATAGCGGCGCAATGGCACGACAGCGGCAAGAGCCGTCGCGTTTGGCAGTTGTTCGCGAAAAATCAGAATTCAAACGAACCCTTGGCCAAATCCGATAACTATTCCAATTGGCGCCTATTGGGTGGCTACAGACATGAGTTCGGTTCTTTGATCGACGCTGTTAAAAGTGAGGTCGTTAATACAAATCCCGATATGGAGCTGATTCTTCATTTAATAGCCGCTCATCATGGATGGGCACGGCCTCACTTTGAGCCTAGCGCATATGATCAAACTCAGGCAACAGCGGAAAACGAGCGCATTTCTGTTGAAGTTTCGCGTAGATTCGCTCGGCTTCAGCAACACTACGGCTGGTGGACCCTGGCATGGCTCGAGGCTCTTCTAAGATGTGCAGATATAGCCGCTTCCCGACCCGTTGGCTCTGACCGTAGTAATAATTTACTGGAAGGTGCTCAGAAATGACTATCATTCAGAACATCTCTATAAATATTGACCCAACCAATCCGGGCCATTTCTTCGCTTGCTGCGGTCTGCTCGAGCTATTTAACAGATTATGGCCTGGAGCGGAAGGATACTTCAATAGCGAACTATTCACTCTTGAAATTCCAACAGAACAAAATGAACTCTTTTCTAAATTTTTAGAAAAACTCCGCATGGCTCCATTAATCACGGACAAGGATAACGTCGACCTAAAGATATGCCCTTTCAGGCTCGGGGACCCATTCAATATTCGACTGGATTGGTGGCTTGACGAAGAGACTGGCGGCAATGAATTAAAGACATGGGCAGGTCAACAACGAGTAATTGATATCGCTAAGGCAATGAAAATCGCCCTGATCGATTGCCCAAAACATAGCGATATCCTGAACTACCAAACGATAGTTAAAGATATAGAAAAGAAAAAAGCAGTAGATCCATTTTATTTTGACCCCCGAAGATTCGTCCATGCATTGCACACGGGTTTTTCCACTGATACGCTCGGCATGGACGTTCCAGCATTCCCGGCCGTCGAATTCTTTACCCTTATAGGGCTGCAAAGGTTCCGCCCTGTACCTGATTCGCGAAGGACTTTCAGATACACTATATGGTCCGTGCCCCTTAACACTATCATCGCACCGGCCGCACTCCATGGAATCATTCCCGGAGGAGAAACATATAGATTCCGTCTTCTTTCAAGAGATGCACAAGACCGTTATAAAGGGTTCGATTTTGCGAGAAAATTGGGAGGCTGAGAAAATGACAGACGGGAAAGAAATAGAAAAATACGACGAGTGGCTGAAGGACGACAGCCCGGTGGCGGCACTGACGATGCGCCAGTGGTTTTTACCCGCCGAGGGCAGGGACGCCGTGATATTCCCTCCGACCTACCCGCTGGATCGCGACCAGAGCGGGTACAATATCGATAAATTCGAGGAGGACGGGACGAGCGTGTGCCAGATAGACAGCGTTGGCTCGCAGGCCAATAGAATGGAGCCGATCTTCAAGCGAGAGCCATACAGGGCACTCGTTCCCCACGTCTATATCAAAGCCAAAATTGAGGGCGTGGAGAGAAGAATCGACATTCTCGATGCCGGCCATCGCGCCGCAGACGCGATAGTGAGGTTCTCAGAGCTAGGACCAATTCTGCATAAGGCTTTTCGGAGCTATCAGAATGAAGGAGACGCACGGCCTCTGGCTCAAATCGCCCCCACATCGATAGTGTTCGGCTCCTGGGACTCCCGCGCCACACAGGCCAAGATTCCTAGAATTGTCCGCTCGGTGATCAGGGCATTTAACGTGAAACCGTTGCGCAGGTCAGCCCAGTATACAACGATCGCCGGTGAAATACTCGCTGGTGGAGAAGCCGAGGTAGAGATTAAGGGTCCAAAAGCCGAGCTCGGGCTGGCTCATGTGCCCTCCACGGGCACTCATGGGGGTGTTCTTGTTCAAGGAGAGATACGCAAGGACGCAATTCTTAATCTGAGTGCCCTCCGAACCCTAGGAGTCCCCGGACAGCCCGAGGAAACGATGAAGCTCCGCCGCTATATCTTCGGCCTCTCGCTCGTCGCTTTCACTGCACCGACAGAGACCTTTCTACGCCAAGGGTGCGAGTTAGTCCAAGATCCGAACAAACCGACAGAATGGAAAATCGTAAATTATGATGGTATCCGCTCAGAGCTGAAGATTACCCACGACGAAGCATTAAGCTTTGCAAAGGCCGCCGCGGAAGCTTTCGGAGTCAGTAAAGAAGACAAAGAAGCGACATTCAACACTGAGGTCGCCAGCGCTCTTTTAGAGCTTGAAGAAGATGAGAGAAAAAAACTCCTCAGAAGCGGCAATCTAACTATCGAGGCAATCAAGGCAGTGAAAGCCACGCCAAAGAGAGGAAGAAAAGGCAAGACTGAAGAAAGCCCGGAGCAAAGAGAATGACGAAATACCTATGCATCTCGGCAATATTTCTCGACCGCCTTTTCC